>CAZLIB010000086.1:0-2034 GCA_964559465.1 uncultured Lachnospiraceae bacterium | reverse complement strand
TTCGTAGTCTATCTTTATGCCCGGGGTAAGACCGTCGATAACGGCTCCTATGGCATCTCCGTGGCTCTCGCCGAAAAGTGTGACCTTTAAGGCGTTGCCAAAAGTATTTTTCATTGAATGCCTCCATAAATACTTGGATTGATATAATCCTTTATACTCTCGATAGGTATTTCGCGAAGCTCCGCCTTACCTATTTCGTTTACATAAGTAATTGTGATATTATCACCGTCCGCCTTTTTATCGCGGAGAATGAAATCATAAATCGTGTCTGTATCTATCTTTGTGTCGATTGGCAGACCCATTTCCTCAATAATTGTAAAAATTCGTTTTCTGACGCTTTTACTGCACATACAGAGCATACCAAGTGCAATTGCTTCACCGTGAAGAAGATCGGTGGTGCTTTCAATGGCATGACCTAACGTATGTCCAAAATTAAGAATCTTGCGCTCGCCCTTTTCATTTGCGTCACGCTCTACTATTTCTCGCTTGATGAGCAGTGAACGCTCAATGACTGCTTCAACATCGTTAAAATACTCGCCGCTTTCAAACATTTCAAATAGGGTAGTGTCACTTGTGACAGCCATTTTAAGCGCTTCTGCAAAACCGCATCTTATCTGTCTTATACTAAGTGTCAAAAGAAGCTCCGGATCTACAAGAACGAGCTTGGGTTGATAGAAAGCACCAACGATATTTTTATAACCGCCGAGGTCGACAGCGACCTTTCCGCCAATGGACGAATCCACCTGTGATAGCAATGTGGTGGGAATATTGTAAAAGTCCACACCCCTCATATAAGATGCCGCAACAAAGCCTGCAAGGTCGCCTACAACTCCGCCTCCGACTGCAACAACGCAGTCAGTCCTTGTAAAGCGATTTTCTGCCATAAACTCAAGAGCTTTTTTGTAATTTTCCAAATTCTTGCTCTTTTCGCCCGCAGGAACGGTGAAAATCATAGCCTCCTTGCATTGGTTTGCAATTATATTAGCATAATGCGCGGGAACACCGTCATCAGTTATAACAAGAACACGGCGGTCGAGCTTCAGATATTTATCTGCTAAAAGGATAACACCACATCCGAGAATAACGTCATAGCTATCCTTACCAAGAGAAACAGGTATCTTTTTGATACCGCTCTTTTCATAAAGAATGCCGCTCGATAACTCAGGGTATAGCTCTGCCTGATATGAGCGGGATATCTTCATAGTGTTATTCAAAAAATTGATATAGTGATCCTTTATCTCTGCATTTTCGATAAGGGAAGCATTGTTTTTGATTACCTCTGCTTCGCGAGTGGTATCAAGAATGGGCAGAGCATGCTCTGCCTTATATTCTGCCACTTCCTTTACCGCGTCCAAGCGCTCTGCAAAGAGTTTTGCCATGGATCTATCTATTTCATTGATTCTTTCTCTTGCGAGAGTGAGCTTGTCCATAATATTCTTCCTTTCGTCAAAAATTTATAATTATCAATGATAACTTTCAATCATTTTACTATTTTTGAACAAAAAAGTCAATACATTTTTTGAATATATTTCAAAAATTATCATTGACAATTTCATTTTTGTCGTATATAATAAGCTCGAGAAAATTTAAGGCGGTGAAGGTTATGGACAATAAATTTGCAAGAAAGACAATAAAGGAACGACTTATTCTTGCGGGAATTGACGAGATAGGAAATTGTGGAGTTGCCAACTTTTCTCTTCGTCAGGTCGCGGTTGCGTGCAATGTTTCGTGTGCGACACCGTATAACTATTTCAAAAACAAAGAGGGCTTTGTTGTGGAGATAATCCAATATATCAAGCATCAATGGTCACTTCTCAAAACCGAGATTAACAAGCTTTACCGCAATGATGAAAAGCAGTTGCTCATTGAGCTTTGCGTTTTCTATATAAAGTTTCTTGTCGGAAATCCCAATTACCGTTCCATAATCATGCTTGACAGTGTTGGGGTTGACGATGAAAGCTACACCGATATTGAAAGCGCAAGAAATTTTATCGAGCTTGAGCTTGAGCATTATATGAAGATAAATAATGTCAG
>CAZLIB010000085.1:0-5747 GCA_964559465.1 uncultured Lachnospiraceae bacterium | reverse complement strand
CTCATCTGTACAAGGTTACAATTAACGAAATGCTTGAGGATGTTGATCTGCTTTGCGAATTAACCGGCAAGGAAACCGGAAATTATGAAATTGAGTTTGCTACATGCCCCATCGACAAGGTAAAGGATGAGAATGCCTACTGGTACGATGATTTAATTGCACACAAAATCAAATGTAAACAATGCGGAACAAGTTTCATCTGTTCGTGTGATACTTATCATGGTATAGGGCGTTTTGAAAATACAAAATAATATGCTTTGGAGTCTTTTTGGTTTTACAACCCCCATTTTTAGCAGTTTTTGAGACCTTTTGGAGTCTTAACCCACATTGAAAACGTAGTGTCTATTGAAAAAAACAGTTTAATTTTATGAGTGAATTATCTTCTAATAAACGAAATAGCTTAATTGAATTTTATAGGTTCTTTTTTGCAATGAACGTAGTGATTGGACACGGCTTATTTCCCGTGGATATACCTTTTTTTGGCCCTGATAGAATTTCAGTTGAATTCTTTTTTGTTCTAAGTGGATTTTTGTTTTATCATTCCTTGGAAAGGTATAAGGGAATGCCCGTAAGTGATGCTTTGATTACAATGAGCATTTCAAAAATCAAGCCGCTTCTTGTGCCTACTGTAATAGGATTGATCTCAAATGTGATACTGAATTATTGCACGAATTACACTCCGTTTAAGATATTTAGGTATTTGTGGTATATTCCCGCGATGATGGCAACGTTTTTGCTATATACAATTTTGCGCGTGCTTATAAAAAAAGAAAAAACGTTTTGGAGAGTCGTTATTGTTATTTGTATTTTTGCCACGCTTTTGCGGTTTTCAGGTCCTGATGTGTTGTTTTTCTTTGACTATGCGCGCTCTGCCTCGGCAATATCACTGGGAATATTGTTCGCTAAAATTCCTAAGATCAAATGCAGGCGTAGAGAATTAATTTGGATTTTATTGATTCCAATTGCATTGGCGACTTTTATTATAGTATTTTGGGGACTTGCCGAGAACGATAGAGGATTTGAGGCATTACTTGACCTTATTTTATATCCAGCGCTTATTTACTTTACATTTAACGTTGATTTTAGTTTTTCTCCGTTCAACTATCTTGGAGGTTTGAGCTTTGGAATTTATGCCTTCCAATGTCCTGCTCGTTTAGTTTATACCTTAGGAATTGGTAACAGATGGACTGCTTTTCTAATAATAATTGTGATGGCTGTTGGTGAGGATCTAATAAAGCACTTTATTCAACATAGAAAAATAAAAAGGAACGATGCATAAAATGACACATTTGGATTTTTTAAATAAAAATTTTCCAACTCGTAAGAGCGACAAGGAAAAACAGAATTTCAGAAATTACATAGTTCAATCTCTTAATGAAAAGGGAATTGAAGCCAAGGTTGAGACTACTAAAGACGGAAAGAACAAAAACGTCATTATTGGCGATCCCACGAGTGCAAAAGCAGTATTTACCGCGCATTATGATACGCCTGCGCGTTCACTCTTTCCCAATATCATGATCCCCAAAAACAGATTGATCTTTTACTTGTATCAGTTTGTGCCCGTAATCTTTTTGCTTGCGGTTTCGCTTTCGCTTTCATACCTCATTGGAATGGTGTGGCTGCAGGATCAACGGGCTTATATGCTCTCGTTTTTGATTCTTTACTACGGAATTTTCTTTTTAATGATGAAAGCATTTAAAAACCCATACAATTATAATGACAACACCTCGGGTGTGGCTACGGTTTTGAGTATAATAGACGGTCTTTCTGCTGAAGAAAGAGAGAGTGTTGCCTTCATTCTCTTTGATAATGAAGAGAAGGGCAAAAAGGGCTCGGCTGCTTACTATAAGGATCACAAGGACAAAATGGCAGATCAGTTCCTTGTGAACTTTGACTGCGTTGCCAACGGAAAGAATGTTGTATTTATTGCACAGGGAAGCGCTGTTGGCTCACATAAGTATTCTCATCTGAAAGAAGCATTCGCAGGCTCTGAAGGGGAAGGATTTACGGTTGATTTTTGCTCCAATATAGAGGCAAGCTCAAACTCCGACCATAAGAACTTCCCAAAGGGAGTTGGTTGTGTGGCTTGTAAAAAGACAAAAGGCGGTCTTTTGTATACTCCCTATATTCACACTCCCAAGGATATTGTGGCAAATAATGGTAACATTGACTTTTTAGCCAAAAATACTTGTTTATTTATTACAAATTTAAAATGAAATTCAGTTAATTCTACAAAAAGTTAACAATCGACTTGCTTTTTGATAAAATATATGATACAATTTTGAAAATTACGATGTGATCGTAATTTTATTATGCTAAATTTGAAAGAGGGACGTCCCTCTTTGTTATGATGTTTACATCATAACAAAGCAATCCCTGACCAACCTTTTGGCGACGAATATCGTCGCATAGAATGGAGATTAAAATGTCTGAAAACAAAAGAAAACGTCGCTGGGGCGACAGAAAAGAAGGCAGAAAACTGAGGACTATTGATCCAATCATTAAGATCATGCCTTATATCATGACTAAGCGAAGCGATTCTCAGAATTTCTTTACTGAAAAGCTTGACATTACCGAGGCGGAGAAGTTTTGCAGAGAGCAAACACGTGCAGGAAAAAAGAATTTTTCTATGCTTCACGTTATCATAGCTTCGTATATCAGAGTTGTTTCTCAACGCCCCGCTATCAACCGTTTTGTAAGCGGTCAAAAGATCTATGCAAGAAATAATATTGAAGTTCTTATGACTATCAAAAAGAAAATGGCGCTTGACGGTGAGGAAACGAGCATAAAGGTTGAATTTGAACCCACTGATACCGTTTATGACGTATATGAGAAATTTAATAAGGTTGTTGAGGAGAATAAGGGTGATACGGATGGAAATTCCATGGATCATTTGCTTAAGATCTTTAATATCATTCCCGGATTTATCCTCCGATTCGTTGTTTGGCTTATCAAAACACTTGACTATTATGGATTGCTTCCCAGAGCATTACTCAAGCTTAGTCCTATGCACGGTTCTATGATTATTACGTCCATGGGATCACTTGGCATCAGACCTATATATCATCATATTTATGATTTTGGTAACTTGCCAGTTTTCGTTGCATACGGCTCTAAACAGCATGGATTGAAAATGAATGACGAGGGTGAGGTAGTTAAGTACAGATACATAGAAATGAAGGTAACTACAGACGAAAGAATTTGTGATGGTTATTATTATGCTTCTGCATTTAAAATGATGAAGAAAATCTTTGAAAATCCAAGGGTTCTTGAAAATCCGCCTGAGCAGGTTATTGAAGATATTGAATAATTCAAAAATCCGACGAGGTTCTTGTCGGATTTTTTTATTCTTTTCCAATTTTTTGCACCTTATCAAAATGAATAACCGCATTAGCTTAAAGTCAATACTTTTCATATAAACGAAGGTTTTGTGAGGTATTGTATGTATTATAATAAGGTTGAAATTTGTGGGGTGAACACCGCAAAATTAGCAGTTTTGAGCGATGAAAAAAAGAAGGAGCTGCTACTGAAGACCAAAGAGGGCGACGAATCTGCTCGAGAAGAGTTGATATACGGTAATCTCCGACTTGTTTTAAGCATAATACAACGTTTTATGAATAGAAATGAGAATGTTGATGATCTTTTTCAGGTCGGATGCGTGGGACTGATAAAGGCAGTTGATAATTTTAATATTGACCTTGACGTTAAATTTTCCACCTATGCTGTCCCTATGATAATAGGAGAGATAAGAAGGTATCTTCGAGATAATAACAGTATAAGGATAAGTCGTTCTATGAGAGATCTGGCATATCACGCTCTAAATGCACGGGAGGAGCTTATTAGAACAAATGAAAGTGATCCGACGGTTGAGCAAATTGCCGAAAAGCTTGGTGAAAGCAAGGAAAGCGTGGTTCGCGCTATGGAAGCCATTATCGCTCCAATATCGCTTTATGAGCCGGTATATACCGATAATGGAGATTCAATTTACGTTATTGATCAATTAAGTGATGTTTCATCAAGCGATGAGATGTGGCTTGAAAGCATTGCGCTTAATGAAGCAATGAAGGCTCTTAATGATAGAGAGAAGTCAATAATCAATATGAGATTTTTTAAAAATAAAACTCAAATGGAGATTGCACAGGAGATTGGTATATCACAAGCACAAGTTTCACGGATTGAAAAGGGAGCGCTTGAAAGAATGAGAAAGCAGTTTTAAGCAAATTGAGTTGTCATATATAAAAATTATGCATACTATGTTAAGGAAGAAAGAATTTTTTCTTCCTTATTACATTTTTGGAGGGTGAATATATGCCGGATAATAGATTCAATTGTTCAGGCCTTGGCGGTGCAAGAGAAACCGTATGCATAGAAGCAAATCACGTTCTTGACTCTTGCAGGGACAGAGATTGTTATGAAAATGTTCAGGTGTTTCTTACAGGATATGGAAATGAGATTATTGAAAGAACAGGAAATATACGCGTAAAGCATTCGTGCATCGCATGGAGCAATATAACGGTTGATCCCATAGCTTTTAACCGCGGATTTTATTCTGTCAATATAAGATTGTATATAAAAATAACATTCGAGGCGTGCCTTGCGCCCGGCAGAGTACAGGAATTTGACGGTGTTGCTGTCGTGGATAAAAACGTTATACTTTACGGCGGAGAAAACAATCTCAACGTATTCAAGAGCAACGGTACATCGGGCTTCTGCGAAATGCCCACTGAGCTTTGTTGCTCGGAAGGAAACGTTCCTACCGCGGTGGTAGAGGTAGTTGATCCTATAATACTCAATGCAAAGATCATAGAGAAGAAGCACGATCACCACTGTATGTGTTGCTGCAGTTGCGCGGATGTTCCTGAGGGTGTTACGCGCAATATAAACGGTCCTCTTACTGACGACGGAAACAGATATCTTGTGGTATCTATAGGCATTTTCTCAGTCGTTCGTATAGTGCGCCCCGCGCAGTATATAATTCAGGCGACTGAATACACTGTTCCCGACAAGGAATGTCTTTCACATTCTGAGGAAAATCCTTGCGATATCTTCAAATGCATGGCCTTTCCCACGCAAGAATTTACAACAGGAAGCTCACCCGTGCCTCATCAGATGAAGCATACCGACAAGGCCTGTGGCTGTCAGTAAAAAAAGCTGTTGCATCTGCAACAGCTTTTTTGCTTTTTTTACTTAAGGATATATTTTGGTTCTGCTTTGTTTATAACAGTATCTCTTGTGATGATTATTTTGTCAATATCGGTTCTTGACGGAACTGAATACATAATATTCATCATGAATCCTTCCATTATTGAGCGAAGTCCGCGTGCGCCTGTGTTTTGTTCGATTGCAAGCTCGGCGATTGCACCAATGGCATCGTCCTCAAATTCGATCTCAACATTATCGATAGAGAATAGCTTAATGTACTGCTTTAAAAGCGAGTTTTTGGGCTCGGTGATTATTCTTGTAAGGGCTTCTTTATCAAGCTCTGAAAGCGCGACGATAACGGGAATTCTGCCTGTAAGCTCAGGAATAATGCCGTACTTAACTATGTCGTGAGATGTGACGTCACGGTAGATGCCGTCCTTTTTCTTTTCACACTTTTTCTTTACCTCACCGCCAAAGCCTATAACATTGTTACCCTTGCGCTTCTCGATGATTGCTTCAAGTCCGTCAAACGCGCCGCCGCAGATAAAGAGGATGTTCTCAGTATTTATCTGAATGAACTCCTGATTTGGATGCTTTCTGCCACC
>CAZLIB010000084.1:0-5747 GCA_964559465.1 uncultured Lachnospiraceae bacterium | reverse complement strand
CCACCTTTTGAAAAAGGTGGACGAAAACCTTTTATCGCTTGGTTTGTGCGAACAATGTGCGCGACAAATCAAAATTTGAATAACAAAAAAATCGCCTTATAACAAGGCGATTTTTTTGTTTTATATTTTATGTATCATTTCTTTTTAGAAAAAAGCGCGACAAGATTGATTTTAGGAATTTTAACGTCAAGCACGAAGAAAAATCCCATAATAAGGGGCACGACGTGATAAATTATCGCACTAACATCCTCAGGCAAAAGCCACGCAATAGCGCAAGCAAGAGGAGTTATAACCGCAGAAAACGTAATCGGCAAGCCACGGAAATGTGAAAGGCAAGCAGATTCGTTGGGATCTGCCTGACGTCTTGTTTCAAGCACGTTAAAAAACGCAAGACGTATAACACCGCAAGTCACGTAAAACATAAGAATAATTATACCAAGCCAAGAATCAACGCCGTGAAAATAGAATACGCAAGCAGGTGTAACACCAAACGCAATAACGTCGACAAGCGAATCTATTTGAATTCCAAAATTCTTTTGGTCCTGCGTTCTATTCTTTTTAGTGCGCGCAACAATTCCGTCAAACATATCACAAATGCCCGAACCAATTATGCAAAGCACAGCAAAAACAAAATTACCTCGGCTTGCTTGTATAATTCCGCTCAAAGCAAAAACTAAGCTCAAATAAGTAAGCCATACCGTGTAGTCGTAAAATCCTATAAAATGCAAAGTAAATCCTCCTAATTGTGCCAGTAGCAATAGCAATTTTGGCGTTTATTTGTGATTTTCGATTTCTTTCTGATTTGCTCTCTTCTTTTCAGCCGCTTCCATAGCATGTGCGATAATAAATCCGACCGCAAAGCATACAACGGATATAGCCATAGTCCACGCACTCTTAAAATCATAGGGCAACGTCTTTAACGATGACGAAATAACAAAACCAAGAATTATGCGTGAAATGAGCGCGTAGTGCTTTTTGAAAAGCATATTTACCAATTTAGCAAAAAGCATAACCGTAACAACTATTCCTATAAGAAACGGAATAAGCACGTCAAGGCTAAAGCCCCCGATTCCCTCGGTAAGCGGAACGTAAAGCCCAAGGTAGATAAGCACCGTTGAGGAACTAAGACCGGGAACGATCAAGCTGATGCCCCACATAAATCCGCAAAACAAAAAGCTGAAAAAGTTAGTGGGAATAGCAACTGCCTCACCTGCTTCAATTATATGAAACAGAATATAAGAAATTGACAGAGATATTACAAATGGTGTCCAGCTCATATTTTTGCCCGCTTCCTCGCTCTTTTTGAAAAGCTCGGGAATAGTTCCGCAAACAAGTCCAAAGAAAAAGAATATGGCAACGTCGGGAGCGAAGGAGAAAAACATTTCAACGACCTTGGCAAGCAGCACGAATCCAAGTGCCCAACCGATGAAAAACGGAACGAAAATATGATAACTGTTTTTCATGGACTTTTTGGGATTTGTTAAAAATTCCATGAGGGGCTCAAAAAGCCCAAATGCAACACAAAGAACGCCACCGCTAACACCGGGCAAGATCGCACCGATACCAACAATAGCACCCTGAATTGCATACATTATAGCTTCTATTAAATTAAATTTGTTATTTTTCATTAGTTCTCATTATTTTGAACGCCTCAATCGTGTAAAGCGTTCCCGAAAACAGCATAAATGCCGTGCAAACTGTGATTATGGTAATTGAAATTACACTCGCCATATCGGGCCAGAGAAGGTGAGAAGCTATCATAGCAACGACGATGCAGGTGCTTGCCTTGCCGTGCCAATGCGCGCCCTCAACGACCTCTGTTTCCTTATAAACCACCACTCTTAAAATAAGTGATCCGATCTCCTTGACCGCAAGCACAACGCAAGGAATGATCATCAGCTTGAATTTAGTGATAAGGCACGCAATGACTGTGATTTGTGTTGCCTTGTCTGCCAATGGATCAAGAAACTTACCAAAATCGGTGATCATATTAAATCTTCTTGCAATAAAACCGTCAACTATGTCGGTAAAGCTTGAAAAAGCAATCAAGATCACAGTCCACAGATTATCCTGCTTAAAGCAATACAGATAAACTATTGCGGGTATGAGCAGAAGACGAAAGATCGAAAGCATGTTGGGAATTGTAAATAGCTCATCGCCCATTTTTTTGAATATTTTACAAAAAAAATCTTTCATAAAATCTCCCTTCAAAACGGTACATATATACATTTATTCCATTATATTATACTTACAACATTTGGTTATGTCAAGGTTTTTTTATCATTTTCAACAAAAATTGATAATAACACTCCCTCCATTGGGTCATGTTTTTAACGTCCCCCTATTGAAAAAACTAAATATATGTGATATAATGAAATGTTAGAATAAATAATCAAGGAGAATATAAATTGAGTACAACAATAAAAGAGAACAAAATGGGTTATATGCCCGAAAACAAATTGCTTTTGTCGATGTCAATCCCGATGATGCTTTCAATGCTGATTCAGGCGCTTTATAATATTATAGACGGTCTTTTCGTGGCAGGCATAAGCCCCGAGCAATTTGAGCTGACCGCAGTTAATCTTGCCTTTCCCGCACAGAATCTTATGATTGCCGTGTCGGTGGGTGCAGGTGTTGGTATAAATGCCCTCATTTCACGAAATCTTGGCCTTGGTAATTATAAAAAAGCGGACAAAATAGCTGGACAGGGTATGCTCATAGCCATCGTCAGCTACCTTCTTTTTGCAATTTTGGGATCGCTTCTGGCACGCCCGTATTTCGAGCTAATGACAACCGATGTTGCAGATGCCATGACAAGAGCAACCATCATAGATATGGGTACTTCCTATCTCAGGATCTGCTTTATTGCATCACTCGGTCTGTTTATTCAGGTTGTTCACGAAAAATATATGCAGGCGACCGGCAAGACCACCCTTTCAATGATCACTCAGCTCGTTGGCGCGGTATTCAATATAGTTTTCGACCCCATTCTCATCTACGGTTTGTTCGGTCTTCCCGCACTTGGAATCAACGGTGCAGCTTATGCGACGGTCGGCGGTCAGATTCTTTCCGCTATCGTAGGTATTTGGCTTCAAAAGACCAGAAACAAAGAGGTTCGTCTCAAGCTCGAAAACATCAAGCCCGACGCAAAGATCATCGGTGAGATATTCAAGATCGGTCTTCCTTCAATTCTTATGAACTCTGTCGGCTCGTTTATGACCGCATCGTTCAATAAGATAATTATGGCCCTTAACGAATATGCCGTAAACGTTTTCGGTATTTATTTCAAGCTCCAAAGCTTTGTATTCATGCCTGTTTTCGGTTTTAATAACGGTATAATCTCAATCGTGTCATACAATTATGGGGCAAGAAAGAAAAAGAGAATGCTTCGAACAATAAAGCTCGGTCTTATCTATGCCGTGTCCTTTATGCTCGTTGGATTTGCTCTTTTCCAGATATTCCCCGATGTGTTCCTTTCAATGTTCAACCTCAGCGACGAGGCAATCAATACGGTTGGAGTTCCCGCGCTCCGCACGATCTCGATAAGCTTTATCTTTGCGGGCTTCTCGATCATCTGCTCTGCTGTATTTCAAGCGTTGGGATACAGTCTTTTCTCAATGTTCGTCTCCATCGGACGTCAGCTCGTTACGCTCCTTCCCGTCGCATACCTTCTTGCACTCACAGGAGATATTAACAACGTCTGGTGGGCGTACCCGATCGCAGAATTCGTTTGCCTTGTCCTCAGTGTGATTTTATACCTCTATATCTATAAACATAATATCAAAACCATTCCCGACGACATCGATCAATAAATTGGGATTTATCGGAATGTTCGTACTCACATTTCACATATCAACAAAGGAGAAAAGCTATGTTTAAAATCATATTTTTAATATTATTGTTGACGCAATTTATCTACTCGCTTCTTCTTCAGATTCTTTCAAGCAAGCAGGTTGGCAAACCTCTGCCAAGGAGTGTTCAAGACATCTATGATGACGCTGAATACGACAAATGGAGGAGATACAACAATAAAAAAGATAAGCTTCACATTGCTTCCAACGTTATCTCGCTTATTGTAAACATTATTCTTTACTGCACAAATATCATTTCCGTAATCTACTATGCACTTCCCGAAAACGAGTGGGTTAAGGCACTCCTCTTCTTCGCAATAATCGGCATTGTAGACGTTATCGTGTCCATTCCCATTGAGTATATATTCAATTTCAAAATAGAAGCAGAATTCGGTTTCAACAAGGTAACTCCCAAAACATTCGTTGGTGACCTTGTGAAAAATTTCATTCTCAATACACTTCTAAACACGCTCATCTTCTCACTCGTTATGGGTGCACACGCACTCCTTGGCGACTATTTTGGAATAATCGCTTTTATAGGTCTTGCAGTAATAATGTTCGTGATAAGTATGTTCTCTACAGTGTTTTCAAAAATATTCAACAAGTTCACTTCTCTTCCCGAGGGTGAGCTTCGCGCAAATCTTTCAAAAATGTTTGAGGATGCAGGCTACAGGCTAAAGGATATTTACGTTATGGATGCTTCAAGGCGCACCACAAAGGCAAACGCATATTGCGGCGGCATTGGAAAAATGAAGCAGATAGTTCTTTACGATAACCTTGTAAACAATTACTCCTCGGGCGAGATAACAGCCGTATTTGCTCACGAGCTTGCACATTTCAAAAACAAGGACACCGCAAAGATGACCTTCTTCAATCTCCTCAACTTTCTTCCAATGCTCGTTATGATGAGCATTATGATGATAGTTCCCGAGATAAGCGCAAGCTTTGGCTTCAGCGAGCCCAGCATACTCTTCGCCTTCTACGTTTCCTTTGGAAGCTTGCTTTCAATAGTAACCCATATAATTATGATACCATTCAATTACATCTCCAGAGCGTTCGAGCGCCGCGCCGACTCCTTAGCCTATGAGCTTGGTTACGGCGACGACCTTATCAGCGCACTCAGAAAGCTCCACAAGGATTCCCTGTCCGATATGAATCCCCACCCAACCGTAGTGAAGCTTACATACAATCACCCTCCTCTCCACGAGAGAATTGAGCTTATTGAATCAAAAAAGTTAAATAAATAAAAAATACCCACCGCAGGTGGGTATTTTTTATTTTAAACGTAAACGAGAATATTAAATAAAATTCCAAGTATCATCATTCCGGCGCCAATAATGAGCATGTTTCTGAAAAACACCGTCTTCTTTCTCTGCTCTGCCTTTTTCACCTTATATTCATAGTAATTCGCCTTTTCCGATATCAAGCTTCTCGGAATAAAGAAGTTGAAAAAGGATTTGAAGGCAAATCCAAATATATCAAAGAATCCCGTAAAGCTAATCCACACGAGAACTCCAAAGGCAAAATTGAAGAAGCCGATCACGAAAAAACCATCGCTCAGAGCGTGGAATATTGACATAGTTCCGTCCGCTGTAGGCGGATTAAGAAACCTTGAATACGTGATAGCACCCGCAAGTGCAAGGTCTATCACAAGCAACACGATTCGTTTGATCCAATCTTTCTTTTTTTCATCCATTTGCTATTTCAATTCCTTTGAATACTGTTCAAATTCTACAGAGTTGCAATATACAAAATGTCCGGGTTTGATCTCCTTAAGTGTGGGCCCTTCCTGTGTATAATCGTGAGCGGCAAGAGGATTATAAGTAATTCTCTGTCTCTGCTTTTCGTAAACAGGGTCAGGAAGAGGAATTGCAGAAAGCAATGATTTGGTGTAGG
>CAZLIB010000083.1:0-5764 GCA_964559465.1 uncultured Lachnospiraceae bacterium | reverse complement strand
CCTCCTCACAATCATTATAGATGATTTTTACACAAAATGATAGTGCATAAATGTTGGAAATTTATTTTCAAATGAAGATTGTCTTATTGACGAGTGTGAATATTTATGATAGAATATATTGTTAATAGTTTGGAAGGGGGGACGCGCGTGATATTCAATGAAAATGAATACTGTATTGAGATGAATGCGAGTGAGCTTTGTCATCTTGTTTCGAGAGCGAGTGATCTTGACAGCCGCGCGCCGTCCAATATGAATATTCAAAGCAAGAGCTTTGATGTATTCCTTTCTCAGCTGCCCGATTATGATCAGGCGCACGAGCCGGTTAGAGCCCTTTGCTCTCTTCACAACACCGCGCAGATAAACGGAAATTATTACACGGTCAGTGCAGTTGCCGACAGAGCTTACAGAAACGGTGAGATTGGTATAGTTGACCGCTTTGTTGAGAGAAGATTTTCAGACGGGAGCGCGTTTCCCGACAATTACGATATTGCGCTCCTTAAAACCAATGCGTATTTTTATGCAAGCAAAAACTCGCTTTCGCGAGTTAATACAAGAATAATCTTTTGCTTTAAGGATACCAAAAAGATAAAGATAATTGAGGATTCCTTTACGGTTGAAACGCTTCGCAGGGATTATTTTGAGCTGCTTGAGAAGGCAGATTTCTTTGGGAAGCTGATGCTTGAGAGAAAAAATGAGATATTGCCTAGGGCACGCCGCGTGCCTTTTCCATATACTGAAATAAGGGAAGGGCAGGAGAAAATGATAAAGACGATATATCGCGGTATAGTTAAGGAAAAGAACGTTTTCGTTCAAGCGCCCACGGGTATCGGTAAGACCATCTCCTCGCTCTATCCCGCGATCCGCGCGATGAGTGAGGGCAGGGTTGACAGGATCTTTTATCTTACCGCAAAAGCACAGACAAGGCGAGAAGCGTGGAGCGCGATGAAAAAGCTTCACAGCGCGGGCGCAAAGCTTAAGAGCATTGTCATCAGTGCAAAGGACAGCACTTGTGTTTGTCCGAAAAAAATCTCAAGCGGACTTTCTGCAAGCAATTTCTGCAATTCCTTTGACTGCGAATTTGCGCGCGGCTATTATGACCGTGTGAACGGCGCGATACGCGAGCTTGTCGAAAATTACAGCGGCTACACTCAAGGACTTATTGCCGAGGTGGCGAAAAAGTACAGGGTCTGCCCCTATGAGCTATCCCTTGACCTTTCGCTGCTTTGCGATGTGATAATTTGTGATTATAACTATATTTTTGACCCGATAATATATTTCCAGAGATATTTTGGAGATGAAGGCGAGCGCGGAAGATACGTATTTCTTATCGACGAGGCACACAACCTGCCCGACCGCGCGATAGATATGTACTCTGCCACACTTTCAAAGAACGAGATTGAGGCGGTCGCAAGTGTTATTCCGCCTTATGACAGCGAGCTTCTTTCGGAGCTTGACGGATTTATCAGGTCACTCGAAGACAGCAAAAAGCTCTGCTATGATAATATGTTCAAGACTGAAAAGGGTGACGAGCAGGGCTATTATATAAGCAAAAATTCGTATTCGGAATTTGAAGAGCGCGTTGATGCGCTGCACAAGGTGATGGGTGCGTGGATAAGAAAGAATAAGCTGTCACCTGCACTTAGCGCGGTGAAGTCGCTTTATGCTGATATTGCCAAATATAAAAAGATAAGCGAGCTTTATGACGAGAGATATATGTTCTTTATCGAGGTCGCGCACGGTGACGTAAAGGTGCGGCTTTCGTGCCTTGATCCGTCGCATCAGCTCTCGCTTTGCCACTCGCGCGCGGTGTCAAGCATTATGTTCAGCGCAACACTCGAGCCGATTGATTATTTCTCCGATATTCTCGGCGGTGACAAGAGCAGTATAAAGATACAGCTTCCGTCGCCGTTTAAGCAGGAAAACCTTTGCCTCGCGTGTGTGGACAGTATAAACACGCGCTTTGAGGAGAGGGAAAAGTCCTATAAGATAATTGCTTCATCTATTGCAGGCACGGTGTCGGGCAGAGCAGGAAACTATATCGTTTTCTTCCCGTCATACAAGTATATGAATGAGGTTCGCTCTGTTTTTGAAAAGAAATATCCGAAGGTTAAGGTGTTCGCACAAAGCGGAAATATGACCTATACCGAAAAAGAGGAATTTTTGTCTAATTTCAAAGAGGACACAGGAGTTCTCCGCGTTGGCTTTTGTGTGCTTGGCGGTAGCTTTTCAGAGGGTATCGACCTTCCCGGAACGCGTCTTATAGGCACGATAATCGTCGGCGTGGGACTTCCGGGTATATCGAGTGAGCGAAATATTATGAAAGAGTATTTTGAAAACACTCGTGAGGGCGGCTACGATTACGCCTACACATACCCCGGAATGAACAGAGTTCTTCAGGCGGCAGGCAGGGTTATCCGCACTGAAAGTGATCGTGGAGTTGTGGTCTTGCTTGACGACCGCTACGCGACGGAGCAATATAAAATGATGTTCCCGATGCAATGGTCGCACGCAAAATACGTTCACAGCGCGCAAGAGCTTGCAGGTCTTGTTAAGGAGTTTTGGAAAGAGAATTAGGGAAGGAAATCATTATGATGAAAAAAACAATTGTAATTTTTCTGTGTTTTGTTTTGGTGACATTGAATCTATGCTCTTGCGATCCAAATAGATTTAATCCCGAAGAAGAGTGGTTTGAAAATGTAGTTGAAATCGAACTTATTTACTATAACAATCCTAATCAAGATCATTTTATTTCGTGGGTCCCTGATCATTCCGATGATCTGATTGCATTTGATAACAGCAAGGTTGAAATAATAGAAAAGTTAGATGGTGAAAGGATTGATGACTTCATAGCTGCTTTTATTTCAACGGATATTCTTGATGATTATTATGCATATGACTCTCCAAGGGATACTTGTATAAGAATGAATTATGAAAATGGTGATTTTTTGATTATTTGGAGTGATTACAACAAGGGCTCTTTTGGGGGATATATTGGTGAGTATTCTAAAAATGGTGAGGTTTTATCATTTTGGGGGTCTTTTAGTTCGGTAACCTATTATGTGGACTTGGTGAACGATTTTTTTGAATATAAGATACAATAGAGATTTTAGATATCAAAAAATCTTGAAAGATGATAACTGTTAGGCCCTCTCAGTCGCTAAAGCGACAGCTCTCCCAGAGGGCGAGCCTTTGTTTGATTACGATATGAAATAAAGCCTCTCACTTTGGGAGAGGTGTCAGGCGAAGCCTGACGGAGAGGGTAAAACAAGCACAAATACTGCAAATAATAAAGAAAAATCCGGCAAATACTTGAAATTCAGTGTATTTTGTGGTACAATAATTAAAATTTTTTATAAATATAAAATATTTTTAAAGAGAAGGTAGAAAAATGAAACGCATTACTATTAAAGAAATCTTTGCTTCCCCCGAAAAGCACGCGGGACAGAAAATCACCGTTGCCGGTTGGGCAAGAACGATACGCGCGTCCAACGTGTTCGGATTTATCGAGCTTAACGACGGTAGCTATTTTAAGAATCTTCAGGTCGTTTTTGAGGATGCAAAGCTTGAAAATTATAAAACAATAGCAAAGCAGAACGTTGGTTGCTCGTTTATTATCGAGGGCGTAGTTGAGCTTACTCCCGAGGCAAAGCAGCCCTTTGAGCTTAAGGCGGAGAAGATCGACGTTGAGGGCGCTTCCACCCCCGACTATCCTTTGCAGAAGAAGCGCCACACACTCGAATATTTGAGAACTATCGCGCATCTTCGTCCCCGTTCAAACACCTTCAACGCGGTATTCCGTGTTCGTTCCGTTGCGGCTTACGCTATCCACAAGTTCTTCCAGGACAGAGGCTTTGTTTACGTTCACACACCTCTTATCACAGGCTCTGACTGTGAGGGTGCAGGTGAAATGTTCCAGGTAACTACACTTGACCTTGCAAATCCCCCGAGAACTGAGAACGGTGAAATCGACTACACACAGGACTTCTTCGGCAAGAAAACGGGACTTACCGTTTCGGGTCAGCTCAACGTTGAAACATACGCTATGGCGTTTGCAAACGTATATACCTTCGGTCCTACGTTCCGTGCAGAGCGCTCAAACACACAGCGCCACGCGGCAGAGTTCTGGATGGTTGAGCCCGAGCTTGCTTTTGCAGACCTTACCGATTATATGGACACCGCCGAGGATATGATGAAGTTCGTGCTTTCCTACGTTATGGAAAACTGCCCTGCAGAGATGGAATTCTTCAACAAATTCTTCGATAACGGTCTTATTGAAAGACTTACTGCTCTCGTTAACAGCGAATTCGGAAGAATAACCTATACTGAAGCAGTTGAAAAATTGCAGAACTGCGGTCATACCTTTGAATATCCCGTGTTCTGGGGTATGGATCTTCAGACTGAGCACGAAAGATATCTCACTGAGGAGATCTTCAAAAAGCCCGTATTCGTAACCGATTATCCCAAGGACATCAAGGCATTCTACATGCGCCAGAACGACGACGGCAAGACCGTTGCGGCGGCAGATATGCTCGTTCCCGGTGTTGGTGAGCTTATCGGCGGCTCACAGCGTGAGGAGAGAATGGAAAAATTGCTTGAGGCAATGGCTAAATTCGAGCTTAACCCCGACGATTACTGGTGGTATCTTGAGCTTCGCAAGTACGGCGGATGCCGTCACGCAGGCTTCGGTCTTGGATTTGAACGTCTTATTATGTACATCACGGGTGTTTCTAACATCCGTGACGTTGAGGCATTCCCAAGAACAACGGGTAACGCTGAATTCTAATTGTTATATAACTTGTGAGGGCGATTCGTGAATCGCCCCTACAATTTCAATTTAAATATTCATAAAGGAGGTGTTCATTTTGAAATACAGTGAAATGAGCAACCGTGAGCTTGAGAGCTTGTATCTTGAGCTTAAAAATGAATATAAAAACGTATGCGAAATGGGTCTTTCGCTCGACCTTTCGCGCGGAAAGCCCGGCAGAGAGCAGCTTGATATGATGACTGGTATGCTCGACTGTATATCAAAGAGCGAGGATTGTATAAACGAAAATGGAGTGGATTACCGAAATTACGGTATTCTTGAGGGTATTCCCGAAGCAAAAAGGCTATTTTCTGATCTTCTTGGCATTCCTGCGGAGAACATCTTTGTTGCGGGTAACTCATCACTCAATCTTATGTACGATACTGTCGCTCGCGCTATGCTTTACGGCGTGCTTGGAAGTGAAAAGCCGTGGTGTAAGCTTCCAAATGTGAAATTTGTTTGTCCTGCACCGGGATATGACAGACATTTTGCGATTTGTCAATCACTTGGTATTGAGATGATTACTGTTGATATGACTCCAACGGGGCCCGATATGGACGCGGTTGAGGCTCTTGTTGCCAATGACGATACCATAAAGGGAATTTGGTGTTGCCCGAAATATTCAAATCCTGAGGGCATAACATATTCTCCCCAAACCGTTGAGCGTCTTGCGAGAATGAAAACTGCGGCAAACGATTTTCGTATCTTTTGGGACAATGCCTATGCGGTGCACGATCTCTATCCCGACAAACACGACGAGCTTGTTGATATTTTTGATATTTGCCTTGAATGTGGACATATTGACAGGGTATTCTATTTTGCATCCACCTCGAAAATTTCGTTCCCAGGCTCGGGTGTGGCGATTTTTGCAACGAGCACGCGAAATTTTAATCAAATTCGTCCTATTTTGGCAGCTCAAACGATCGGCTTTGATAAGATAAATCAAATTAGACACGTAAA
>CAZLIB010000082.1:0-5764 GCA_964559465.1 uncultured Lachnospiraceae bacterium | reverse complement strand
GCTCGTCGTTCACGACATCAAGGTCATCTACGCTAAAGAAAAATACTTTATCGTAATGCCCAGCCGTAAAAATCCCGACGACACTTACCGCGATATCGTTCATCCCATAAATGCCGAGTTCCGCACAATTCTTGAAGAAGCAGTCAAATCCGCTTATGATGCGGAGCTTGAAGCACTTGCAAA
Organism: uncultured Lachnospiraceae bacterium; assembly: GCA_964559465.1. GTDB lineage: Bacteria > Bacillota > Clostridia > Oscillospirales > CAG-272 > RGIG4608. Next base: position 5,581 of record CAZLIB010000082.1, on the reverse strand, counting down.
TGCAGAGTACAACGAAATGGCATAAACATTTTACAACTTACTGCCACACCAAAACGGTGTGGCAGTTTTTTACTTTCTTATATTATGATAATTTCCGTGTGAGAGCAAAAAACCGTTTTCAGATACCGAGAGATTTCCAAATGAGCCCTCAAACGAATCTCCAAGCGAACCCGGATTAAATATGGTAATATCCCGCTCAATGCCGCGTATGCTTCCCTTCTCAATATATTCGAGTGTAGGAATATGTGTGTGACCGAAAAGCGCAATATCCGCGCCCTGCCGCGATGCCTCTCGGCAAAGCTCATCTCGGGTGCTCTTTACGGATAATGTGTGCCCATGGGCAATAAATATCTTATAATTTCCAATGTGAATAAGGCGATATAAGGGCGTTTCCTCGCCGTACGGCGAAAACCTGTCGCCCGCGTCGCAGTTTCCTCTCACCGCGTACGTGATGATATTGTCATACTGCCTGCAAGAGAACAAGTCAGAAAGTCCGTCGCCAAGAAAAATAACGTTCAACACCTCGCCGTTACGAAGCAGGCTTTGTCTGTATCCAATAAGCTCCTCCAAACGCGAAATCCGACCGTGTGTATCGGAAACTATCAGAACGTCACGCGTCATCTCGCATTGAACTTTTTAGCCGCCCTTGCGGTTTCTTCTTCAACGGGAATGGGCTGGCATGCCTTGGGCATTGAGAGTGTAACGGCGTTATGCACAACGCTTATCGTCAGCTTATCCCTAATTGTTTCGATCTCACCGTCAACGGAGATATCTGTGGGGCGATCGAAATTGATCTCTGCCATGTTAACCTTTTTATATGAGAAAACGCGCGGCATTTTTGGATTTGTAAGATGTGTTCCAGCCTTATAATCGCCAAGAACCTTAAGAAACGTAGGAAGTGGGATCTTGTCTATAAGACAGCAATCAAGAATACCGTCATTCTGCTCTGCGGCAGGTGCAGCAAAATAACCGCCGCCATAATAACGTCCGTTGGCAAACACACATGCCTGAAATTTGTCATTTTTACGAAGCTCGCCGTCAAGGGCTATCTTACCTTCGACTATAGCAGTGTCAAATCGAGTTATCTTTTGCACTATACTTGCAGGATATGCAAATGAACTTGGAATGAATATGCTTCTTCTATTAATACCAACCTGCTTTGCAACCTCGCAGTCAAATCCTGTGTTGATAATATTAATGGCATATTTGTCGTTGTATTTAAGGAGGTCGATCTTTCTGGTTTCACCGTCAAGCTGAGCGTCAATATCAAAAAGCGTTTCCGTATGCTCGAAATTTCTTACAAAGTCATTTCCCGTACCCATAGGAATAATACCAAGCTCTGTATGGTCATATCCCACCATGCCGGAGGCAACCTCCTTTATAGTGCCGTCGCCACCGCAAGCATAAAATCTAACCGGATCGGTGGAGCTTTCGCACACCTTTTTAACATATTCGGTAGCTTCGCCTATCTTTTCAGTAATATGAACCGCATAGTAAACACCGCGGCGATCACAAACCTTATGAATATCATCAATAAGCGTATGGAATTTTGTACCCTTTCCTGCAGCCGGATTCATTATAAACAAGTGCTTCATTTCTTTACCTCTTTTTCTATTTAGGTAATAAAAAAATATTTTATTAATTATCATTTTAACACAATATATCATTTATGTCAACTATTTTATTTCCCCTCATATAATATAGATAGAAAACAAATTGTGAATTTTTAGGAGGTTTTTTATGAATTTTGACAGAGAGTCACTAATAAAATTGCTAAAATTAAGTGATACCGAGCTCGAAAAAATTTTAAGAGAATTGGCAAAAGAAGCAGGAGCAGACACGGAAAACCTGGTTATAACCAAATCCGATATAGCAAAGATAAGAGCCTTTTTAACATTCGCAGGCGATGATGAAATTGCACGACTTATGAGCCAATTCGGAGGTAAAAAGAATGAGTGAAGGTATTGAAGAAATTCGAAGCTCATCGGATCTTTCTACTTTTTTGGCAAGCGCTCTCTCCAATCCCGAGCTGCTTTCAAAAATGGGAGAGATGCTCTCAAGAGCAACTCAAAGCACAATTGGGAACGATTCACCACCGAACAAGGAAATATCAGAAAATGCCGAGCGACATACGGGCAATTTAAGCAATGATATAGCTAATAGCGAGGAACCTTCCCCCACTTTTCAAAATTCCATAAATCCCGACATTACTAAACTATTGCCCGAAATTTTATCGCTTTTATCATCTCAAAAAGCAGAAATTTCGACCGAAAATAAGCAACAAACGGCACTTCTTCTTGCTATTCGCCCATATCTCTCCGAGCGTCGCCGCGAGCTTATAGACAGCTTTATCAGATTTGACCGCATAAGCAGTGCACTTCGAAAACTAACGTAAGGGGGCTCGCGATGTACTATAGCAAAAGCAATTCACAAGGTCTAAACGTTCCGCGCAACTACAGCGGCAGTGCATTTCGCGTAATTGACGAAAGCGATCGCACGCACATCGTACACGCAGATGAGAACGAGCATAATCCCGACAAGGAAAACGAGTGCCTTGAAGAAGAAAGCAAGGGGAGTGAGCAAAAAGCTCCGAGCATCCCCTTGCTCTCCTCTCTTTTTTCAAGCATATCAGTCGAGGACATCCTTTTGCTCGGACTTATATTCGTAATACATCAAGAAAATCCAAACGATAATATTCTGCTTTTACTTTTGATTTTACTTTTAGCAAAATAACCCACGGCAGATCAAAATTTGAATAACCAAAAAAAGAGAAGCCGTGTGGCTCCTCTTTTTTAAAACATTATTCATTTATATCTTCTCAAAGCACCTTGGAGAGAAATTCCTTAAGTCTTGGGTGCTTCGGATTTTCAAACAGATCCTCGGGTGTGCTATCCTCGACGATATTTCCGCCATCCATAAACAGTACCCTGCTCGCGACCTCGCGCGCAAATGCCATTTCGTGCGTTACTATTATCATTGTGAGCTTTTCCTCGGCGAGTGATCTCATAAGGTCAAGCACCTCTCCTACCATTTCGGGATCGAGCGCGCTCGTCGGCTCGTCGAAAAGAATCACCTTAGGCTCCATCGCAAGCGCGCGAACGATAGCAATTCTCTGCTTCTGTCCGCCCGAGAGAGTTGAGGGATATGCGTGTGCCTTCTCCTCAAGTCCGATGCGGCGAAGAAGTACCATCGCCTTCTCGTCAAAATGAGCCTTTATCTGCGCCTTTGTCATTCCCTGCTTTTTCATTTTCTTGCCGTGAACGTGTATCGGCGCAAGAGTTATATTTTCAAGCACGGTCTTATTGTTGAACAAATTAAAGTTCTGAAAGACCATGCCCATATTCTGCCTGTGAATGTTTATATCGACCTTGAGATCTGCAATATTCTCGCCGTCAAAAAATATCTCGCCCTCGTCTGCATCCTCAAGGCAGTTGATGCAACGAATAAAGGTCGATTTGCCCGAGCCGGACGGACCGATAACCGCAACCTGCTCGCCCTCTTTGATAGTTGTGCTGATGCCGCAAAGGACCTCCTTGCCATCGAATTTCTTGTGCAAATTCTTAATTTCTATCACTTTTGGCAAATCTCCTTTCGATAAGCTTTATCCCCGCGCTGATTATAAGCACAAGCACGATATATATTACACCCATCATAAGATAGGGCACCATACTGTCGTATTTAACCATTCCCACGTCGAGAAGCGCTTTATATAGGTCATAGACCGCGATAAAGCTAAGCACCGACGTTTCCTTTATAAGTCCGATAAACTCGTTTCCAAGGGTTGGGAGAATGTTCTTTACCGCCTGCGGAACGACTATCTTCAGCATCGTCGTGCTATAGGTCAGACCGAGCGCGCGTCCCGCTTCCATCTGTCCCTTGTCTACGGAGTTAACTCCGCTTCTCATTATTTCCGAAACGTATGCGCCGCTGTTAAGCCCGAAAACGAGCATTCCCACCGCCAAAGCCGAGAGCTTGACGTTCAAGCTTGGTATTATTACATAATATGCAATAAGAAGCTGCGCAACTATCGGTGTTCCGCGGAAAACCGTAACGTAAAACGAACAGATCTTATCAAGCACCTTGTATACCGTTTTATATTTCGGAGATACCTTTATCACTGCAATAACGGTTCCTATGATCACGCCTATTATTAGACCGATCACCGCCACACTGATTGTGTTCAAAAGACCCTTGAAAAGTATCTTTTGATAATGCTCTGCAGAGAGTGTTCTGAAAAAGTTTTCAAACTTTGCTATCCAATTAAAGTTCATTATCCTATTATTCGTTTAGAGCAGAAACTATTGCGCTTGCGGGAGCTTCATCGACAATGACCGCATAGAGGTTACCGTTAATGAGATCTGTAACTGCGATCTGGGCTGTAGCGTATGACTTTCCGTCAATATTGGAGAAGCCCTCAAAGCCCCAATCCTCATCGCCTGTGATATACATACCGCCCGTGGTTGCGCTCTGATAGCCGATCTTTTTGCCCGTGAGAGATGCAAGCACCCTTTCAACGTCCTCAGCTGTCTCACAGCCGTCAAAATCCGTATTGTCGGCAGCTACAATGAGCTTTTGAGAAGCCTGATAATAGGGAGTGGTGAAATCGTATACCTTTGAACGCTCGGCGTCAACTGTAATACCTGCCATACCGATATCTGCATAGCCCGCCTCAACCTGAAGAAAGATCTCAGAAAAGCCGATATCCTTTATAACAAGCTCAAGTCCCGCATAATCTGCATAAGCAGCAGCGATCTCTATATCAAGGCCGTATATCTTACCGTCCGATTCCATATATTCAAACGGAGCAAAGGGGCAATTCGTTACAACCACGAAATTATTATCGGTGTTCTGAACGTCGTCGTTGGATACGGTGTATCCAACCTTCTCGCCAACGCCCTCGAAATATTTGGCAACAATAGTATCAAACGTGCCGTCCTTCTTGATCTGTTCCATAAACGCGTTCATGCTCTCAACAAGCTCGGTGTTACCTTTTTTTACCACGAAGGCATATTCCTCATCAGTAAGCTTAATGTCGATTATTTTAACAAGATCTTCCTTCTCGCCAAAGCAAGACGCAAGAGTGAGCAGCATCGAAAAAGCAAACAATGCAGCGATAATTTTTACGGTTATTTTCTTCATTTTTTAAATTCTCCTTTTGGGTGTTCTTAATGTATTTTTTCAAACATTGGGAATTATACTACATAAATATTCACTTGTCAATAGGATTTTTGAAATATTTTTCATTATTTTGCATAATTGTTTTGCGTTTATTCATTATTTTGGCATTTTTATTCATTTTCGGTGCATAAATACATTTTTACACCTCGCTCCTGTTGCCATTTTATGTGGAATACTAAATTGAAATTTATCGTGATATTGAAAAGTTGATTTGCTTTTCAAAAGAGAACTCCCCCATAAATCAAAATTTGAAATCAAAACCACCGTTACAACCGGTGGTTTGCTCTACCCCTAAGAGGGGATATTGCAGGCTTCACCCTAAAGGGTCACTGAATTATACTGTAGCCGAAGAGAGCCGAACTACAACCCGTAAATGGATAACTATCCAAGCCCCCTTTGTGTA
>CAZLIB010000081.1:0-5826 GCA_964559465.1 uncultured Lachnospiraceae bacterium | reverse complement strand
TCGCTACCACTGGATTTTGAGTCCAGCACGTCTGCCAATTCCATCACACCGGCGTTAACAAAAGGTATTGTATCATATGTTAAGTAAAAAATCAAGTCCTTTTTCAATATTTTTCAAAAAAGAAGTGATTTATGGTTGACTTATTGCAGAAAAAAGGGTAAAATTAATGTGTATGACGATAAAAAAGGAGGACAATAGTATGGAAAACAGAGAAGAGATTTTTGAATTGCTTAATTCCTTGCTCCTTGACAAAAAATATGCGGCATTTATGCGTCAGATGGACGAGCTTAACGATATTGATGCCGCAGAATATCTTATGTCCTTGTCCGACGAGGTTATGCTCAGCGCCTTCAGAATGTTAAAGAAGGACGCGGCGGCAGGTATATTCTCGTTTATGGATTTTGAGATGCAGGAGAGCATTATCAGCCGAATGAGCGACACGGAAATCGCAATGATAATTGAAGATCTTTTCGTCGACGACGCGGTCGACATTCTTGAGGAGCTTCCTGCCATTATGGTAAAGCGAATTTTAAAGCTTTCTCGCCCCGAAACGAGAAATCTTATCAATAAATTTTTGTCCTATCCCGAAGATAGCGCGGGCAGTGTTATGACCGCCGAGTATATTGATCTTCACAAGGATATGACGGTTGCGCAGGCAATAGAGAATATCAGAAAAAAGGGTGTTGACAAGGAAACCATCTACGTTGCTTACGTCACCAACGATAGCCGCGTGCTTGAGGGCATCGTTTCACTTAAGGACCTTATCTTTGCCGAGCCCGAGGCGCTCATCTCTGACATAATGGAAACGGACATTCTTTGTGCCAACACTCTCGACCACCAGGAAGAAGTGGTTGCGATGATCCAGAAATACGATATGCTCGCGCTACCCATCGTTGATAAGGAAAACCGTCTTGTCGGCATCGTTACCGTCGACGACGCGCTTGACGTCATTGAAGAAGAGGCGACAGAGGACATTGAAAAGATGGCGGCTATCGTTCCGGGCGACAAGCCCTATATGCGCGCGGGCGTGTTTGAAATATGGAAAACGAGAATTCCGTGGCTTTTGCTCCTTATGCTTTCTGCAACCTTTACAGGGCAGATAATTGCAAGCTTTGAGGGCAAGCTTGCCGCTATTCCCGCGCTTATTGCGTTTATTCCGATGCTTATGGGAACGGGAGGTAACAGTGGCGGTCAGTCATCGGTAACCGTTATCCGCGGTCTTGCGACGGGTGAGATCGAAAACAGAGATATTTTGAGCGTTGTATGGAAGGAAACAAGAGTTGCTATCCTTTGCGGCGTGGTGCTTTCTGCCTGCAGCTTCGTTAAGATAATCCTTGTTGATAATATGCTTTTCGGCAACGGAGTTTCGCTTGAAGCAAATCTTGTAGTGTCGCTCACACTTCTCGCAACGGTCATCGTGGCGAAGATCGTTGGTTGCGTGCTCCCAATAGCCGCGAAAAAGCTCGGCCTTGACCCTGCAGTGATGGCAAGTCCTTTTATCACTACGATAGTTGACGCGGTTTCGCTTCTTATCTATTTTACGATAGCAAGTGCAGTGCTTCTTTAAAGCATAAAAAACACAAATAACTAAAGGGCGAACCCAATTTGGATTCGCCCTTATATATGCTCGGAGTATGAGAAGGGAATGGTGTTTTATTTGTCATTTCTGTATTTTTTAGGAGTTGTTGCGAATTTTTCTGTGAAGATACGGTGAAAATAGCTCTTGTTTTCATATCCGACGGCTATTGCTATCTCCTCAACGGAGAGGTTAGTGTTTTTTAGTAGGAATGCTGCTTGGGAGAGCCGCTTTTCCTGCAGATGCTCGGTATAGGTTTTGCCCGTTCGCTTTTTTATTTCGTGGCTGAGCCAATAAAAATCGTAGTGCAAAAGAGATGCGGCGTCTGTCAAGCTCCCGTCCTTATAATTATCCTCAATGTAGCGGAAAATGTCCATTATCGCCTTATCCTCACGACTTTCATAAACGAGCTTATCGGTATGATTTATAAGCTGCATAAAGAGTAAGCCCATGGTGAGCTGGTTAATATTTCTTTTGTTGTGAGTGTTGTTGAGCAGTGTCCAGATTAAGTTCTCAATAAGATTTTGAACGGGAAGCACATTCGCCACCTTAAAGTGAAGATAGCTTTGATTTTCCTTGTCAAATAAGGAGTTTATGAGAAAGCTTTTAATAGGTGTTTCCTCAGTGCCGAGCATCTCAAGAGTTTTGTCAAAGAATTTTGGTTCGATGATGAAATTTACAGCAACATCACCCTTATCTGCAGGCAGAATTTCCTGTCTTGCATTCTGACCGAGAAAAAGCAGTTCGCCTTCACGCAGCTTTATTTTCTTGCCGTTAACGATATGCGTTGTCTCACCCGCACACATATATACTGCCTCAATATAGTCGTGCGTGTGTTCTGGGAAATGTATAAAGCGCGTATGCGTTCTTACGCTTATCAGTTTGCCGTTATTGAGAAGCTTTTTTGAACGAATAATGCTCCCACCGTGAGTGGTATATATGCTTTTATCAATGGTATCTCTGCCGTCAAGAATTGCCTTTTCCTCTTGCGTAATTGGTATTAGCTTTTTAAGTATCTCTTGCTTTATCATAATATCACCTCAAGGTGATTATAGCACAGATGCGACAAAAAATCAATACAAATAAGGACACTTTTTTAAACAAATGGTGTCCTTTTATTTTTGGTGAAAGGATGCTATTATTATGATAGATAATTGTGAAAGGAGAAAATCTTTGAAATATTATTTGGCTATAGATATCGGCGCTTCATCGGGAAGACACATCGTTGGCTGGCGAGAGGGCGGCGAGATAAAAACTGAAGAGATATACCGTTTTCCCAACGGAGTTAAAAAGCAGGACGGACATCTTGTCTGGGATGTTGAAAATTTATACAATAGCGTCCTTGAAGGAGTTAGAGAAGCATTTAAGATTTATCCAAGCATCGAGAGCTTATCAATAGACACTTGGGGCGTTGACTATGTTCTCTTGAACGGAGATAAAGAAATTTTACCTGTATATGCTTACCGCGACGGCAGAACCGAGGAGGTAATACCTCAAGTTCATGAGAAAATAGCATTTTCAGAGCTTTACAGCCGCGTAGGGTGTCAGTTCCAGCCCTTTAACAGTATTTATCAGCTTTATGACGATAAGTTGAACGGACGTTTGGATAAAGCAACAGATATGCTTATGATACCCGAGTATCTTATGTGGAAGCTCTGCGGTGTTAAAGCAAGAGAATACACAAATGCAACAACTATGGGAATGGTAAATGCTGAAACGGGGGAGATAGATTCGGATATAGTAAACGCGCTTGGTTATCCTGCTCATCTTTTCCCGAAATTGAGTCAACCGAAAACTATTCTTGGAGATTTGACTTCTGAAATACAAATGCAGGTTGGCGGAAACTGCAAGGTGGTGCTTTGCGCCACTCACGACACGGGTTCTGCGGTTGAGGGTATCCCAATGAGTGAAAATAGTCCATACATTTCATCAGGCACTTGGTCACTTTTGGGAGTTAAGACCGAAAAGCCCATAACCGACGCAGGAAGCGAAAAGGCAAACTACTCAAACGAGGGTGGCGTGGGCTACAACCGATACCAAAAGAACATTATGGGAATGTGGCTCGTTAACGAGCTTCAGCGCGGGCTCTGTCCCGACACACCGTTCTCCGAAATCGTTAAAATGGCAGAGGAAAGCAGATGTGAGGCGGTAGTTGATGCAAATTCACGGGAATTTTTAGCGCCCGACAGTATGAAGGAAGCATTTGACGAAGCTACCGGTGGATTTGGGCATATCTCGGATTATTTCAGATGTGCTTATAAAAGCCTTGCCGAGAGCTATAGGCAAGCAATAGACGAGCTTGAAGCAAATACCGGAACAAAATACGAAAATCTTTACATAGTCGGCGGCGGTGCGAAGAATGAATTTCTCAACCGACTTACCGAAGAAGCAACGGGTAAGCAGGTTATTGCTTTGCCAATTGAAGCAACTGCTTTAGGAAATCTTAAAATACAAATGGAGGTATAATGATATGAGTTATGTTGAAGCAAAAAAAAGATATGCAGCCCTCGGTATAGATACTGATGCTGCGATAGCAAAGCTTAAGGATGTTCCGATTGCTTTGCATTGTTGGCAGGGGGATGATGTTCGAGGATTTGATACCGACCCCTCAAAGCCACTCACGGGTGGAATACAGACAACGGGTAACTACCCCGGACGTGCAAGAACTCCTGAGGAGCTTATGGCGGATCTTGACGTTGTTCTTAAGCTTTGCCCCGGAACAAAGAAGATGAATCTTCACGCAAGCTATGCTATTTTTGAAAACGGCGATTGGGCGGACCGAGATGCGCTTGAACCTAAGCATTTTGCAAAATGGGTTGAATTTTGCAAGGAAAGAGGACTTGGATGTGATTTTAATCCTACATTCTTCTCTCATCCCAAGGCAAACGGCTTGACACTTTCATCTCCCGATCCCGAAATCCGTAAGTTTTGGATAAATCACGGTAAAGCATGTATAAGAATTTCAAACTATCTTGCAGAAGAGCTCGGCAAGCCCTGTGTTATGAATATTTGGACCGGTGACGGCTTTAAGGATATTCCGGCAGATAGAATGGGTCCCCGTCAAAGATATAAGGAATCAATCGACGAGATACTTTCAGAGCCCTTTGACTTTAATTGCGTCAAGCCTTGCGTTGAATCAAAGGTGTTTGGTATTGGTGTTGAGGCATATACTGTTGGCTCTGCTGAGTTTGCACTCACTTATGCGGCAATGAATAAGGAAAGATGCATTCCTCTTATGGATAACGGTCATTACCATCCTACTGAGGTCGTTTCAGACAAGATCCCCGCACTTCTTGCGTTCTTCCCTGAGATTGCGCTTCACGTGACAAGACCTATTCGTTGGGACTCCGACCACGTTGTTCTTCTTGATGACGAAACAAGAGAAATATGCAAGGAGATAGTTCGTTGCGGAGGGCTTGATGGCTCCGTTAAGATTGCTCTTGACTATTTTGATGCATCCATAAATCGCATTTCCGCTTGGACGGTTGGCTTTAGAAACGTACAAAAGGCATTGCTTATGGCATTGCTTACTCCTGACCTTACTGAAATGCAGAATACTGATAACTGGACAGAGCTTATGGTGGTTCAGGAAGAGCTTAAAACTATGCCATTCGGTGAGATTTGGGCAGAATATTGTCGTGTATGCGGTGTTCCTGCAGATGGCGAATGGTTTGCGATAGTTAAGAAATACGAAAGTGAGGTTTTATCAAAGAGATGAAAAATATACTTAATGCTTCATTCGTAACGGAAATGAGAAACACCTGCGCGAATATGTACCGTCTTGGCTGGGACGAGCGCAACGGTGGTAACATCAGCTATATGCTTGACGAAAAAGAGGTTGCAGAGTACCTTGATACAAATAATGTTCTTCGCACAATTCCTCTTGGATTTGATGCAACTGCACTTGTTGGTAAAATCTTTATAGTTACAGGAACGGGTAAATATTTCAAGAACGTCCACGACGATCCCGAAACAAATCTTGGTATTATCCGTATTGCAAACGACGGCAAAACGGCTGAGCTTCTTTGGGGATATGCCGACGGCGGACGATTTACAAGTGAGCTTCCCGCACATCTTATGAGTCATATTGCGCGTCTTTCTGTTGATCCCGAAAACCGTGTTGTTATGCACTCCCACCCCACTCATACACTCGCTATGAACTACGTTCACGAGCTTGACGAAAAGAAGTTTACACACACACTTTGGGAAATGTGCACCGAGTGCATCGTTGTTTTTCCTGACGGAGTTGG
>CAZLIB010000080.1:0-5894 GCA_964559465.1 uncultured Lachnospiraceae bacterium | reverse complement strand
TAACAATCGGAAATGAAATTACTGATTTTGTAAAAAAGCTAACTGAAAAGCAAGAATTTATTAAATAACAAAGCGAACCCACGGAGATCCGTGGGTTCTTTGTTATTTTTTGAGTGTTTTAAGATATCTTTTTTGCTCATCACTTATGCGATAGCTTTCAATTGCTTTTTGAATTGCTTTATTATGAGTCCATCTATCGCTTATGACTCCATTTTCAAAATATGGAATAATATCGTCATATTGCTTTGCAAGGGCGGTAGCAAAATACCATGCGACCATCATTTTAAGATAATAGCTCTCCCCATTTACATTTGCTACAAGCTGTGGATATATGGGTAAAAAATCACCTTCAAGATAATGTACCATAAGCATTTCTATTGCAAAACGCGCTGTATAGGTATGATTACTTTTTATCCATTTTTCAATATACGGAATAAGCGCATCTTTATTTTTTGCAAAGCATTTTGGGCGTAAGGAATCGCAAACTCCCCAATTGTCTATGTATGGCAAAAGCTTTTTAACCTCTGCTATGCAAGCATCAAAGTCCTTTATTTCACAAATGATAAAGGAATGAAGCTGATACTCTTCTATACAAGTATGCGGAAGTGACTTTATAAAATTTGCATAGTTCCCTTTTTTGATCAGCTCTTTTGCTAACTTACGTATATTAGGTGTGCGCACGCCTAATATTGCATCAGGAGATACGTTAGGTATCAATTTAGCCACAAAATAACGATATTTTTCTTCCTGCATCTCAAAAAGCCGTTTTTTTACATTCATAAAAGCTCCTCAAAGATTTTTTGTCAATTTTATCAGTGACAGACTCACAGGATAGATAAGCAATCCGACAACAAAATTGCCTATGGTATGAATTATATCAAAGGTAAATCCTGCTGCTATCCACGCGAGCGTTTGCTCAAAAGTAAAATTAAACATCAATGCTTGTACGGGCGCGTAAAGCGCACCGAAAAAGAGCCCGTGAAGCGCGCAGATTGTTGGATATACCACACACGCGACCGCCTTTGGCATATTCCTTGGCAGGAGCATCGTCACGCCCCAAAGTACAGTCCAGATATAAAGATACGGCACCCACCAAGCATTAAAGCCTGCAAAAAGTCCGTTCAGAAGAACGTAAGTATAGATAGGTATAAGCGCCTTTTTACGAAAAACTATAGTGTAAGTAACCGTCAACATTCCGAGCAGGTGAATGTTTGGCAGCGCTTCCATAACTATCTTCGACACGAACATCAATGCCGCAAGAATACCAAAAAGGCATATTTCTTTTACAGATAAATGCTTATTTTTCATATACAAGCTCAAAATGCTCACCGCCAGCAATGGTAGTCGTATCAACTCCGGTCATCATATATTCGCCATTTTGATAAAATCCCCAATAGCTTCCATCAAGATCATAATTGGTATAAATTCCGTTTATCATCGTTATATAAAGACCGTATGCGCCTTTTTCACCGTCAATGCTGATATTATCAACAAGTGCGTCGCCAAGAGTTTCGGCATCTGTATGAATAGTAAAGGTAACGCTATGCTCCTCTACTACAAGCTCTACCTGTATAGTTTTTGCACCCTCGCCAAGCTCGCAATCCTCGGTAAGCACCGCATATGCCCAAGGATCCTCCGGCTCCTCGTAAGGATCAAAAAGACCGCACGATGAAAGCGTAAGCATCATAACAAGTGCAAGCCCAAACGATAATTTCGTAATAATTGTTTTCTTCATTTCATTTCTTTCCTTTCTTGATTTCAAAAGGATAAAGCAAAAGCGCCCTTTCCAAAGAAAAGCGCGCGAAAATAAGAGTACCCTGCTGTACTCCGCTTACACGGCCTTCCCTATTTGCCCGAAAGTCCTTTTACGTGTCACAGAACGATAAGCATTCCGACTTATTATCGCGAAGATAAAATACGGTAATGGCTGTTGCTGCGGATTCGCACCGCGATTTCCTCATCCCCGAAAGCACCGTCCGGCAGTGATCCCGACTAAATGAACTGTGTTTATTCTTTTGTAAAAATATTATATCATATTTCTGCAATAATTGCAACAAGAAAATAAAAAATCCCGACGGACTCCGTCGGGATTATTGTTTATTTAGGAAGCTTAATGCATTTTTCACCTTTGATAGCTCTGAAAATCGCATGAAGCGGTCTGTTATTTGCAATATCAAGAAGAACATGCGCCATATTGTGTGAGAGCATTCCTTCGCTTGCATAAGACATTGATCGCAAGCTCATGGTTTTCATTATCTGCCAACCAAAATAAGCATTTTTAACCTTTGTTTCCTTATCGGGTGAGTCCTTTGCCTTTTTCTCAATATTGTATATCGTTTTGAACGCAAAGATAATGATACCATACAACGCCTTGCCACCGAGTGTGCGATACTCCTTTATAGGAGTGTTGAGATCGTAGGGTCTTTTCACCTCAGGAGATGCTATCCTTCTGCCAATGAGCTTATCAAATCTATCGTCGGTCATAGCAAGAAACCTTTCCTTACCGCCACCGTAAAGCTCACTGTAGCTCTCGTTTTTGGTTACATCCTCACCGTATTTCATATTTACGCTATGTGAAAGAAGCACGGTATTTACGTTTGAGCAAATCTGGAAATTATAAATTCCGTTTTCAAGCACCCATCTACCATCTACATAGTATCTGAGAGCGTCAAGAGGAAGCTTGATGCTGACCGTCTTTTCCTCACCCACTTCAAGATAGATCTTTTCAAATCCGCGCAGCTCGCGAAGCGGCTTAACAATATCGGTTTTGGGAGCTTCAACGAAAAGCTCAATAACAGTTGCGCCGGCAACGTCACCTGTGTTCTTCACGTCAACATAAACTCTGTAAACGTCCCTATCCTTCTTCACTCTCATATTACCATATGAAAAGTTAGTATAAGAAAGACCGTGTCCGAACGGATATTTTACAGGAACGCCAAAGGTAGAATAATATCTGTAACCAACGAAGATGCTTTCTTTATATCTATCGTTAGTGGTTTTTGTAAATTCTTCACCGAAAGGAACGTCAGAATAGTTTATGGGCCACGTTTCGCAAAGTCGACCCGAGGGGTTTGCCTTTCCGAAAAGAAGCTCATAAGCAGCTTCTCCACCTTCTTCACCGGGAAGATACATATTAAGCACAGCATCAACATCGCGGTCAAAGCTCATATCCACAGGGCTTCCGCCAAACATAACGAAGATAACCCGCTTTTTAAGCTTTGCAAGGCGCTTCAAAATGTAAAGCTGATTCTGAGGGAGTGAAAGCGTCTGTCTGTCAAAGCCCTCGCTCTCTGCATATTCGGAAAGACCGCCAAAGAAGATGACCGTATCCGCTTTTTCCGCCTTGAGCATAGCGTGCTCAACAAGGAAATTATCATTTTTAAAAGAATTTACCTTATAACCCTGCTCATAGACGTAATTTACCCCATGATTATCAAATGCAGCTTTAGGAGTCGTCATTTTATAGGGACGAAGAAGTGATGAGCCCGCACCTTGGTAGCGCATGTTCTCAAACATCTCACCGATAACAAGGTATTTTTTATTCTCATCAAGCGGAAGCGCTTTGCCGTTATTCTTCATAAGGACAGCACTGTCAACGCTTATATCCTTTGCAAGAGCTGCGTGCTCATCAAACTTATCGGGAATGCTATCGGTAGCAAGAGTAGTGTTATATACCATATTAAGCACACGGCGAACTGCTCTGTCAACGACTTCCATTGAAAGTGTGCCGTTATTTACCGCGTCAATGATCACCTGTCTGTTATGACTGATATCACCCGGCATTTCAAGATCAAGACCTGCCTTAAGTCCCTCTACTCTATTATTTACCGCACCCCAGTCACTCATAACAAGGCCTTCAAAGCCCCAATCATCGCGAAGAACTCCGTTAAGGAGCTCAGGATTTTCGGACGCATATTTACCGTTGACCTTATTATAAGCGCACATAACTGTTTGTGGCTTACCTTCTTTAATGATTGGCTCAAATGCTTTGAGATATATTTCACGATAAGCGCGCTCATCAACAATAGAATCGCCGAAATAACGGTTTTTCTCATTATTATTACAAGCAAAGTGCTTGACGCTCGTACCAACACCCATATCCTCGATTCCTCGAGTCAGCTTTGCACCAAGCGCGCCTGCAATAAGGGGATCCTCGCTAAAATACTCAAAGTTTCTGCCGCAGAAGGGATTTCTCTTAATATTTACTGCAGGGCCAAGAATGAGATTTACGTTGTAATAGCGACATTCCTCACCCATAGCAACACCCATTTTGTAAAGCAGCTCCTTGTTCCACGAGCTACCGGTGGTGCACGCCGCAGGAAAGCAGGTAGAAATCTCGGTCTGTCCAAGACCAGCGGTCTTATCACCCTCTTTTTTCTTTCTGAGCCCGTGTGGTCCGTCGGTAAGGAATATAGAAGGAATCTCCACTCTTGACACCTTATTCGTGTGCCAGGATTTGTGACCCGAGAGAAGACACGCCTTCTCTTCAAGAGTCAATTGTTCCATAATTTCATTTACGTTAATCATTTACCAAAAATCCTTATTGTTCAAGCTGCGCAAAGTATTCCATAAGCGCTCTGTATGTTGTCGCATATTTCTTTACGGTACCGTCAGCATTCCACTCATCGACATAAGTGTAAACGCCCTCCTGCTCACCGTATGCGGTATTCTGATCCGACCACGCTGCCTTTATCTCGTCAAAGGTAGCAGTTCTTAGGTCGAGCTTTAGGTTATCGTTTTCAGAATCGTTATCCTGAAGCTCACCATTCTTGTTATAGAGATGAAGCTTTTGTACAACGATACCCCAGGAGTTGTCCCAATATCCAACGGATATCATCTTGTAGCTCCAGATAGTCCAACCCCAGCCGTGCTGGTCGTACGCATTAAGATATTTTACCCAAGCATCAGTATCGCCAAAGAAAGTAAATTCACCAACCATCTTGGGAACATCGAAATCAACAAGTGATGAAAGTGCAAATACGAATGAGTAGTAAAGCTCATTGGAAGTTCCCTGCCAAGGCCAGTTGTAATAGTGGAACTGATAGAGAACGTTTTCCCAACCGTATTTTTCAGGGCTTGGAAGTGATACAGGGAACCAAACGCCCTCAATGGAGATAACGTGCTCACTGTCTACCTCACGAATAGCATCGTAAAGACGGTCAAGCACCTTCCACTGCTTAGGACCTGTACCTACCTCGTTTCTGTTGGTGGGCTCGTTTGCAAGGTCGTATGCCAAAATTGTGGATGAATAATCGCTGTCAAGATAATGCTCGGCAATGGCTCTCCAAAGGTTGCACATAAATTCTATGTACTCTTCATTATCCCAGAAGTCAATATCGCGTGTACCGCAGTGCTCAAAGCCACTCTGTCCACCCATAACACCATGCATATCAATAATTACCTTGAGATCGTATTTCTCTGCGTAAGCAAGGAAGGTATCAAGCTTATCAAATACAAGCTCAATGTCTTCAAAATTCATACTGCAAAGCTCCTCATCAGAAAGACGATATCTATCATGAGTCGTAAGGAAATTGCGATAGTACATGGGAAGACGAATAGTGTTCATTCCAAGATCCTTGATGAGCTGGAAATCAGCTTCGGTACAATAGGACTCGAAATACGCATCGTTAAGCTCCTGGAGCTGCTCGTCAGTAAATCTTGAAAGAACCTCGTCCATCTCTTCCTGGAATATTTCCTCATATTCCTCAACTATATAGTTGCCGTCGGTACTTGTTTTAACATAAGAACCGTCTTCATTCATCAAGGCGCCAAGCGAGTTAACAGTCATCCATCCCTCCGCGATAAAGAGGTTGCCGAAGTTAACACCCTTGATATCAAAGCGCTTACCGCTTGCATCATAAAGTCCCTTACCGTGCGCCGTTATCGTACCGTGC
>CAZLIB010000079.1:0-5945 GCA_964559465.1 uncultured Lachnospiraceae bacterium | reverse complement strand
TCCCAAAAAGAAATGGCGTATACAAGGGCTGCGCGCCCTTGAACCGCGCCACTGCCCGTGGAGAGCCACTTTTGAAAAAGTGGACAAAACAATAGCGCAAAGTGAGTGTGAACATCTCCACACATCCCAATTTAACGAACTCACGACAAAAGCCCCGACGGAAAATCCGTCGGGGCAATAATTTTATTAGTTATATTGTGAAAACCAATTATTCGTAGCTAACCGTAATCGAATTCAAATAATCGTTTGCTGTAGCTGTGATCGTGCAAACACCGTCAACTATTGAGATTGTAAAGTTGTCAGCACTTCTATATGCACTTACAGTAACGCTTGCGCCGTCAGTTACGTTCAACATAATGACAGTACCTGCATTCACCTGTACCCAACCGCCGTTGTTATCTGTAAATTTACCGTTTGTAGCGTCAACCGTCAAGCCATTATAATCGGCAACACTACCTTGAATGTTCGCGCCCGTTGCGGAAAGGTCGATAGTTGTCGTTTCATCGAAAACAACGGGATAAACGATTGAGATCGAATAGAAATAGTTATTTCCGCTTGAGTGAGAAATTGTTATCATTCTGTCCTCTTCAGCAGTATATACGTATGTTGTATCGGTAATGATATCACTGGTGAAATCACCGTCGCTGAATACGTAAGAGGTATATGAAGGATAACCGTTAACAGTAACGATCGCGCCTGCTTTAACTACAAATGAGAAAGAGCCGTTTTTTATCTGAGAGTTATTTCCGCCGTTATCATTAATCGTGATGCCGGAGAAATCGATTCCGCAATCCTTATAGTTACCTGCTGAGCCAAAGCTGACCGTAAGAGATTCAGCAATAGCTTCTTTAGTTACAACCTTGATTGCCTTAATATAGGACTTATTATAAGCGGGAGTATCTTCAGTGCCCACATTTTTGCAAGCGATAGTTACCTGGGTAGCAGCTGTTGTTGAGAATACGTAAACACCGTTTGCATCCGGTTCAACAGCCTCGGAGCCATTAAGTGTAACAACGAGCTGACCGTAGGATGCACTATGTCCTGTGATTACTACGTTTGAAAACCCGGGAACTGCGAAAGAAATTACAGTATCCTGCTTAAGCTGAGCAGAATCTCCGTTATTTCCAAGCTGGCCGGAAACAATGATATTTCCAACGGATGCTTCAACGTTAGTATAGTCGCCCTCTGTGGTATTTGATGAACCGAATACGTATATTTCGTTGCTCACAGGAGGAATTACCTCGATAGAAACAAGATAGTTGTTTGAAAGGCCTGTATAAACAACTGTGCAATCCTCAAAGAACATACGTGTGTAACCTTCTTTAAGGGTCGTCAGATTTTCTTCGCCCTCAACACCGAGAGTATAGGAAACATAATTGGAATTGCTATAAGGATATACAGTAACTACTGTTCCTGCCTTAACCTGGAAGGAAATAGTACCTGTGATCTGGATTTCACCACCGTTGTGTCTTACGCTGCCTGTAATTGTAACCTTAGGATTGTTCTGAACTGCCGCAAGACCGTCAGTAGTTGAGAAATCAAGAACCGTGTTCTTGGAGATCTCGGGACCCGCGTTGGGGTCTTCATAAGTTACCTTAACGGTAACGCTCTTACCGCCGTAGGAGATAACGATCTCATATTCACCCTCTGCATTTACGTCGACTGCAGATGTATCAACTGTATAATCTGTTACAGTAAGAACAGAGTTATCGGAATATATAGCCTTAAGAACAAGACCTTCAAGAGAAATTTCAGTACCAACTGTATAGTTAACCGTCACTCCACTTGCCTTGATCTCATTAAGAGTGGGCTCGGTAGGAGCTTCGCTATTGGGATCAATAATAATGCTGTAGATGTAAAGGTCGCCTGTTGAAAGTAGAATAACCTCTGTTTCCTCAGCATAGTACTGAGAAAGCATGTTTGCACTTGCCGTGCCAACACCGTTAAGTGTAAAGTAGTTGTAGTTGGGGTATGTTTCAACGGTAACCGTTGTTCCTGCAGGAACAGTAAACTTAATAAACGCGCCTGCCTTCATATTGAGAGCGTTTGCGTTGGAGTTCCAAGCTACCTTTCCGTTTTCCGCACTTATGAGAAGTCCGTCCCATTCAAGTGTTGAACCGCTTGCGATAGTAGCCGTTGTATCGAATGTATGAGAGTTGCCCGTTGCGCTTGATCCGCCGTTGAAATAGTAGTAATCTCTATCGTCAACCTGAACCTCATCCGACGTAGGATCCCAAGGATCGAGGTAACTAACCTTACCGTTGATCTTACCGAAGATAGTTGCGAAATCAGCATATTTAGCTGCTTCTTCAGCTGTGAGCATTCTCATGCCTGCAACAGGCTCAGATATAGCGCCTGCACCTGTGTTGTTATATTCGACAAACTGAACTGTATCGTCCGTAGGATGAATACCGTTCATAGAAATATATCTCTTGTTCTTATTCTCTGCGCTGTCGTAACCGTCAAGAGAGATATGTCCGCCAAGCTCGGAGTTGATAACTGCAACTGCAGCATATGCGCCCCAAGTACGGCCGATAGCGGTCTTGCCTTCCATAACGCCATCGTCAGCTGTGAAGTTACAGCCATCGAAGATCGCGCCGTAAACGATGGCATCTTCTGCGCCCTTGTTAGAGCCCTTGAAGGCTGTGAGGTAACCTGCTGTACCTGCATCGTCCTTGCCTGTATCGATAACGTGAATTGTACAATTCTTGAAATATGTTGTATTGTTTGTACCGAAGATGAAGTCGGTATAACCTGAAATAAATACGTTTTCGAAATACTGACGGCCCGTGAAGAGCTCAAGCGTATCCTGAATACCAAGAAGTGCGCCATCCTTCATAATGAAGCGATCCGCCTGAACGAGAAGAGCGAGTCCTCTTTCAATGCCGAGTCCTGCTTCATCCATTCTTTCTTGAGTATTCCAATAGTTAGAAATTGTGAGGTTTTCAATTACGCAGTTAACTGCGCTCTCTCTTACCGCAACCGTCTGTGTAGAGTCGGTTGTATGTGTGAAGCCGCCGTCGTCAACAAGACCGTAGAGAGAATCCCATTCGATCACAACATCCTCAGGATTTTCACCGAGGCCTCTGATCGTGAGGTTGGGAATCGTAATTTCAAGCTTTTCGTTATAGTGTCCGGAAGCTATACAGAGGAGCTTGCTTGCAGAGGCATCAACGCCCTCAAGGAAATCAAGCGCCTGCTGAATCGTTGTAAAGACGTGATACGGTTCGCTGAGAGCGCCGACCTCCGCCTTATAAGCAGGGTCAACTATCGCCTTATATACACCGTCTTCGTCAGCCGTAGGTTCAACGCCAACAACGTGAACAACCGTAGTTGCAGAAACACCGTTTGCAGAGACAGTAAGTGTCTTCTTACCTGCCGTAGCGGAATCAAATCCTGTGATCTCATAATCGTTAACTCTGAATTCAAGAGTATCTTCACCGCATTTAGCAACTACTATAACAGAAAGGCCAGCAGTCTTAAGCTCATCGCCGACGCCGTAAACCTCACGGAAGCTATGGTTGTAATAAACACCGTTGCCTGCACTTGTACCGCTTGCGAGCTTTTCAATAGCATCAAAGCCGAGCTTGATTTCGGCAGGAGCAAATACTCTCACCTGATATATGATAGGAGCATATTCCTTATAGGAAACTGTTACATCATAAACACCTTCCTTCGTCATATCGACCTTGCTTGTATCAACAGTAACGTTGGAGAGAGGAAGCGAATCTGTTTTACCGCTCACAAATGTTGCATTGAGCTGAAGCTTAGAGATATCGAGAGTTTCTCCAACAAGATATTCATTCTTGCCTGCGGAAACAAGCTCAAAGCCGTTTTCGGCAGAAACCTCAACCACGCATTCAAGCTTGAGATAAAAAACGT
The DNA here is from genome assembly GCA_964559465.1 of uncultured Lachnospiraceae bacterium. Classification (GTDB taxonomy): domain Bacteria; phylum Bacillota; class Clostridia; order Oscillospirales; family CAG-272; genus RGIG4608. Next base: position 2,063 of record CAZLIB010000079.1, on the reverse strand, counting down.
CAACCGTTCCGCTAACGTTAGATATTATCCAATCGCCCTTAGTAACATCAACCTCCACAAGGTAAGTGGGGCTGCCTTCATCCGTACCGGGAATCTCAATTTTACTTACCGTTCCATCGGGAGCAGTGATCTTAACGTACTGTACATTGGCACCGCTTGATCCGTTTTGCGCTATGAAGGAGAGCTTGCCCGTGCCCGGAACAGAAACCTTAATTTTACTGGAATTAAGATTTACTGATTTAGTATATTCCACGCCTTCATAGGTTTTTGTTCTGTCTCTTACAGTAGATCCGGCTAAAATAGTAAACTTACCGTTGATGTCGTCCTCTGTGCGAACTCCTGTAGCAACGTCGGCAACGTTGAGCTCGTATGTAACATCCTCAAACATCACCTCACCACAAGAATCACACTTATAGTTGCCATCCTTGTCCTCGTGCTCGCAGGCAGGGGGAGCTTCGGGTGTAAGGTCTGCATCACAGTTATCGCAACGATAGTTATTATCTGCGTCAACGTGTTCGGTACATTCCTTTTTGAACCAGTCGCACGAAGCAAGAATCGTCATAAGCATAACACAAATGACAATAAGAGCTAATGATTTTTTCATAGTACTTTTCCTTTCTGATCATTATTGTATTTTCCGCGCTGCTGCACGGACTAATAACCACATTTTAATTCTAACATTTATATTTCACCTTTTCAATATATTTTTCTATTTTCTACAAATATTATAAAATAATATTATAAACTTTGTGAATTTTAAACAATGATTTTGTAAGTTATACTTTTTTCTATAAATACGATAAAATTTTCCTTTGTTTACATACCGTTTATTGACAAAAAAAGCGTTTTGTGTTATACTTTTAAAAATCAAAGAAAAGGAAATCTTAATTATGAACTCTCCTATGCTCATCGGTATCGCGGGCGGAACGGGTAGTGGCAAATCCACCTTTGCAGAGCGTTTGCTTGCTCTCTTCCCCAATAACATCACCGTTATCTCCTACGACAACTACTACAAGCCGCAGGATCATCTCTCCTTTGAGGAAAGAATAAAGACCAACTACGACTGCCCCGATGCTCTTGACACGGATCTCCTTGTCAAGCACCTTCGCATTTTGCAAAAGGGAGAGCCCGTGGACGTTCCGAATTACGATTTCAAGATCCACACCAGAAAGCCGGAATTTACACATCTTGTGCCATCTTCTGTTATAATAGTCGATGGTATCCTCACCTTTCACGACGAGCGCCTTCGTGAAATGTTTGATATAAAGATATTCACCGATGCCGATGCTGACGAGCGTATTCTTCGACGTCTTCGCCGCGACGTAAATGAGCGCGGACGCGACATTGACGGTGTTATAGCGCAGTATCTTGACACCGTTAAGCCCATGCACCGCATTTACGTTGAGCCTACAAAAAATACGCCGACATTATCATCAACGGCGGAAAAAACAAGACCGCCCTTGATATCGTTGCAACAAGAATAGCAAAAAGACTTGAAGAATAACAGAAGATCACCCGAACGCGTTCGGGTGGTCTTGTTTTTTCATTATAAAATTCTTCAAATTTTGATTTATCGGTGAGTTGGTTTTGCTGAACTAGGGGAACTCCCTCACCCGCTCACGCGGGAGCTCCCTCTGCGGAAGGAGCCTCTATTAGATGCGCTTTGTAGGGAAGCCATATGGTTTTTATTGTTAATATTATAAGGTTTCATAAGTCTTTATGGCTACACACGGTGGATTGCCTTACAGAAAGCTCCTTCCGCAAGATATTCTCTTGTGTGCAGTCACGAGGTCTTGCAAAGACTTATGAAATATAACAATTTCAAGCATACGGCTACACGCGAAAGTTTATCTTACAGAGCCCTCTTCCGCAGAGGAGGGTGGCGCCTTCAGGCGACGGGTGGAGTTCCCCCTATTAAATAAAACTAACTTTTTAAACTCCCCGATAAATCTCAATTTAGCGCACGTTGTTCGCACGAACACCGTAGGGGCGCGCTGCGCGCGTCCGTTTTTCAAATTTTGATTTATCGGGAAGATAGTTTGAACAAAAACCCTCTCAGTCAA
>CAZLIB010000078.1:0-5964 GCA_964559465.1 uncultured Lachnospiraceae bacterium | reverse complement strand
ACCCTTTCTCCGTCCTTACTTTTTACTATTTATAAAGAAATCTCTTTATTTTCTGAGAAGTGTTCTTTTCAAAGGGCTCGTTTATGAACTCAACCGCAACGACTCTCTTATAACCGACAAGCTTTCTGTTGGTTTCATTGATCTTATCTCTGATCGCGTTATAAACCTCTTCCTTTGACTTAAGACCGATGCTGTCGGTATATTCAAAGTCAGGGTAAACAAGCGCAGTGATCGCAAGGTCATTATCTCTCTGACGTCCAACGACAACGCTTTCCTTAACGTGATCTATAGCGTTAAGATATTCCTCGATCTCCTCGGGGAATACGTTCTTACCGTCCTGAAGAACGATAATGTTCTTCTTTCTGCCTGTGATGTAAAGGTAATTGTTTTCATCAACGTAGCCGTAGTCACCCGTGTAGAACCAGCCCTTAGGTGAAAGCACCTCTTTCGTTGCCTGCTCGTTCTTATAGTAGCCAAGCATTACGTTGGGTCCCTTAACAACGATCTCGCCAAAGGTATCTGTGGGGTTTTCCTTGTCAATAAACACCTGCATCGAATCTGAAATAAGGCCGCAGGATCTGGGATTATATACGCCAAAAGGAACAACTGAAATAAGAGGAGCGCACTCTGTAATACCATAGCCCTGACAAATATCTATGCCGATAGCACGGAAGATCTCAACAAGCTCGGGACGAAGCGCCGCACCGCCGCAAACCATCTTATTAAGCCTGCCGCCAAACGCTTCCATAACCTTACCGAAGAGCTGCTTGCGAAGGTTGATATTTACCTTGCCCGCAACTTGGCTTATTTTGATAGCCATATTGAAGGTCTTTTCAATCCCTTGCTTTCTGACCGTCTTCATTATTGTGTTATAGAACACCTCAACGTAAAGCGGAACAACCGCCATAGCCGTAGGCTTGTATTTTTTAAGGTTTTTCGAAACATGCTTAATTGAGTCGTTCACACAGATCTTACAGCCATGGTCCATAGCGGCAAAGATACCGCAAGTAAGCTCGTATGTGTGATGAACAGGAAGAACAGAAAGAAGAACGTCATCCTGATTGATCGCCGCAAGGGGCTTGCGCGCATCGTTGATAACCGCACAGATATTTCTCTGGCAAAGCATAACTATCTTACTTGTTCCCGTTGTGCCCGATGTGAAGAGCATAATGCTCATTCTGTCAACGTCCTGTTCGGAAATTTCAATATCTGTAACAGCATTACCCGTATGTGCGAGATTTGCAACTGTTGTGAATCTTTCAAGCTCATGCACTTCGGCAGTCTTGAAATCAAAATCGGTGTCAGCAAGCTTAATGAAGGTTTCAACACCCTCAAATTCCTCTTCATGCTCCTCAATATATGAACCCCAGGTGCTTGAGTATGCAAGCACTGTGCATTCAGCCATTTTTACAAAGTTAACGATCTGCTCCTTGGAAAGTGCAACGTCGATCGGCACTGCAACACCGCCTGCGGTGATAGCTGCGGTATAAGTAGCAATCCATTCGGGACAGTTCTCACCGACAATGGCAACTCTTTTGCCGTCAAGGCCAAGCTTGATAAAGGCGCGAGTTACAGATTTAACGTATTCGTGAAATTCCTTATAGGAAATTTCGTAATCTGTCTTTGCTCTTTCAAAAGCAAAGAGGGGGTGATCTCCAAACTTTTCAGCCGCAAGCGCGACGTTGTCATAGAGAGATCTAACGGGTCTGTTGTGGATTTTCATATTAATCTCCTTTACCACTCATCGCCTTTATTTTCGGCTATGAGAGAAATGTTGTTTTCAAAGGACGCAAGAACGCGGTAAAACGTCTGTATATCCTCCTCGGGAGTATTTCCCCTTGCGGCAACTATATATGCCGCAATATCGCCATTAATGTCGGTGGCGATCTTCTCACTTTTTTCGGTGAGATAGTATCTCTTTTTATATGCATTGTCCTCGCCCTTTGTCTTGGTGGTAACAAAGCCGTCCTCAATAAGCTCCTTCAAATTTCGGGAGATAAGCGCCTTATCCGTTCTCGTTGCCTTGGCAAGCTCGGTAACGGTCATTCCACTTTCACTTTCCTTGATTCGAAGAATGCAACCCATATGAACCGAACGCAAGCCGTATTCACGCATATAGGACATTTCAAGTCGCTTGATATGCTTTATTATTTGATCAAAGCTTTGATAGAACGTTAAAAATCGATTGATATCCATATCTGTTCTCCAATTTGTTGACTTGTCAACAAATTTTATGATACCACACATATATGAACATTTTATGAATAAATGTAATATTTTTGAATTTTTACCACTTTATTCATCAAAACAGGAAATTATTCACTGATTTATTCACTTTTTCGTGTCAGTTGAGCGAATATCCGTCTATTGAGAACATTCTCGCAATCATTCCGTGCAAGCTTTCATTTTCAGAAAGGTCGGGAGATTTTTCTATAAGCTCCCTTGCCGCCTCATAAGCATCTGAAAGCACACCCGAATCCTGACTCATATCAGCAAGACGGAAGCGAAGTCCTCCGCTTTGACGAATCACGGGGTCACTTGAGCCCTTTATAAAGTCTCCCGGGCCGCGAAGCACAAGGTCGCGCTCGGCGATCCTGAAGCCGTCATATTCTCTTTTCATCGTTTCAAGTCGCTCGCGCGCATTCTCGCCCTTGCTGTCGGAAACGAGTATGCAATATGATTTTTTGCTTCCGCGTCCAACTCGTCCGCGAAGCTGGTGAAGCTGTGCAAGTCCAAAACGCTCTGCATTTTCAACTATCATAAGCGTTGCTCGCGGAACGTTGACGCCAACCTCAATAACCGTGGTAGACACAAGAACCTCTATCTCGCCCTCCGCAAATCGCTTCATTATGTTATCTTTATCGGCACCCTTCATCTTACCGTGAAGAAATGCAATATTCAAGCTAGGCAAGTCCGCCGAAAGCTCCTCTGAAAACTGTACTGCTGCCTTAAGCGGCGGCATATCCTCTTGGAGTGTGCCAAAGCTCTCAAGAGCTATCTCACCCGAATCCTCGGGCTCTTTTTCCTCTACCGCGGGACACACGATATAGACCTGTCCCCCCTCTGCCACCTGCTTTTCAATAAAGGCATTAAGGCGTGGGCGGTAGCTTTCATCAACAGCAAACGTGTCAACTCTCTGTCTGCCCTTAGGCATTTCGTTTATCCTCGAAAGATCAAGGTCACCGTAAAGTATAAGCGCAAGTGAGCGCGGAATGGGAGTTGCGCTCATAACAAGCACGTGAGCGTGTTCTCCCTTTTTAGAGAGAGTAGCCCTCTGCGCCACGCCAAAGCGATGCTGCTCATCAGTAACGAGCACACCGGGCGCGGCGAATTCAACGCCATCACTTATAAGTGCGTGCGTGCCTATGACTACGTCGCATCTGCTTGCGGGATCAGCATCGGAAAGTGATGCCCTTACCTTCTTTTTCTCGCTTGCGGTCAGTGAACCGACAAGCAATTTTGCTTTATAGCCCAATTTTTCAAACACGGGTGCAATATCGGCATAGTGCTGACGGGCGAGTATCTCCGTTGGTGCCATCAAAACGGCTTGTCTGCCGCTCTGCACCGCAACAAGCATAGCTGCCATAGCGCAGACCGTCTTTCCACATCCAACGTCACCTACGAGTATTCTGCTCATCGGCTCGTCCTTTGCCATATCTCTCTTTATATCCTCTATCGCCTTTTTCTGATCTCCGGTAAGCTCATACGGAAGCGCAGATAAAAGCTCATTAATATCATTATTACTACATTTTGGTGCACCGCATTCACGGCGTTTTTTGCCACTGAGCGCCATTCCGAGCGCGAAGGTGAAAAACTCGTCAAAAACAAGTCGTCTTTTCGCTCTTGCGACCGACTCATAATCCGTGGGATCGTGTATAGCGCGAAGCGCAAAAGGAAGCGTGCAAAGCTTGTAATTTCTTCTTATCTCATCGGGAAGATAGTCTTCAAGCTCGGGCGCGAGCGCGCTCATCGCCGCCTTTATATCGGTCGCTATACGGTTTTTCGTAATGCCCTCTGTCAATGGGTAAACGGGCACGAGGGGCATAAGCTCCTCACCCTCTATAACCATCTCATAGGCGGGTGTATTCATTTTATAACGCCTTCCTACCTTTTCCACCTGTCCGTAGAAGCGGAAGGTAGCGCCAAGCGGAAATTTGTCTGCAAGATAGTTCTGATTGTAAAAGGTTATCTCGCAAGTGCCGCTTTCGTCAAACGCGGTGAATTTAAGGAGAATCATACCGCGTCTTATCATAGTTTTTTTAGGCACTGTTCCTATAACGAGCATAAGCGATGCCTTGTCGCCCGGAATGCACTCGGAGAGCAGTTTTACGTCCCCGCGGTTTTCATAAACGCGCGGAAAATGATAAAGCAGATCGGATACAGTGTATATTCCAAGTCGTTGATACGCCTTTTCTCGCGCAGGACCGATTCCCTGCAATACCTTTATTGGTGCATTACTTAATTTCGGCATGCTCTTTTCCTTTCATGATTTAGTCGTTATATATCAGCTTTTGTTTTCGTTCCTTAAGATCGCCGGAATCGGGTATTCTGTGTACCGGAAATCCCCTGATAGCAATCGCTTTGTCGTCTTGAGCACAAATACATTCAAAAAAGCGCATTTCCGAATTGCGCATAAAATTAATAAGCTCGGGGGCTTCCTTACTTAAAATAGTCTTTCTGAATTCCTCCGCGATGGGAAAACCGAATTCAAAATAAACTCCCCTCTCTTCAAATATCAATTCGAGACGCGCCGATCGATGCGCAGAATAATTTCTTGCAAGCGTGCAAAGAGATACAAGAGCAAAAATGAATGATTTGATCGAAGGCTCGTTCTGTAGATCAAATTCTCTTACACCCACTGTGTAAATATCAAGATCACAACCCCAAAACGTGCTATGAGCACGAGCAATCTCAGACATCATAATTGCAAGCTCGGCATTGGTTCTGCCGTGAACCCTGTAATAACTCTCTCCTCTGTAAAGCTCGCTGATCCTGTTGGCAAATTCGATGTGGTGTTCGGTTAAATCGATATTCGATATTTCCTCGAGTCTCCGTTTAAGTAATGCACTCGGCTTAACTATTGAATTCAAATATGTCCTTGTCAGCGCCAAGATCTCGTTCGCCTTAAAATACGGAACTATACCCACGAACAATCTATAGTCAGCAAACAGCGAACAGTCAACAAATATAGGTCCGAGCGAGGAGTTAACAAGAAGCAACGGCTTCAAGCCATAAAATAAAGCATTTTCACGAATACAAGCCATATCCTCAGAATCGACTATAGAAAATATATTCTTTACTTTTTCGGCGCCTGCACGAAAGGCAAATACATTTCCCGCATCATCACAGAGATAAGCATCATCAAAAAGTAAAATTGGCGTATCAATTAAAGTATTTGTATATCTTTTATGCATAAAAAACCATTTTCCCTGTATAATATATCAGTACTCACAATATTATTGTAACCGTTCGAAAGAAAAAAGTCAATAATTTTTCTCAAAAGGGTGTTGACAAATGAAAATTTGTGTGTTATACTATTCAAGCAATTAAGAGTGGTCACAGTCGTGGCGATGCAAATTCCGCCGGGGTGGCGAAATTGACAGACGCCCGGGACTTAAAATCCCGTGGTACGAAAGTACCGTACGGGTTCGATTCCCGTTCCCGGCACCACCTTGATTACCGTATATCGCGGGGTATAGCAGCTCGTGGCTCGTTGGGTGAGCGAGCAAAAAACATCACAGTGTGATGTTTTTGCGAAGCGAAGGAGCCAAAGCAAGGAGTATTGCGAGTGAATTATTCACGAAGCAAGACGACTATGCGACGCGAGTGGCGCGAAGCGATAACCCGGAGGATCCTCCGGCGGCTGATCACCGTTAACAATCAACTTGATATCGCGGGGTAGAGCAGCCTGGTAGCTCGTCGGGCTCATAACCCGGAGGTCGTGAGGTTCAAATCCCACCCCCG
>CAZLIB010000077.1:0-5973 GCA_964559465.1 uncultured Lachnospiraceae bacterium | reverse complement strand
GGTATGGTTATTATCGCGCCCATGCTCGCAAGCGGAATAAGTCCCAAAAAGACGTTTCTTTGCGCGGCAGCAACGGGACTTGTAGAGGTAGTTGGTACAATGATCGGCTACTTCGCAGTAAGCGTGGCGCAAATCATCCTTCCCTTTTCACTCGCATTTGCGGGTGGAACTATGCTCTACGTCATCAGCGACGAGATGATTCCGGAAACTCATGCCCACGGAAATGAAAGGGGCGCAACATACGCGCTGCTTGTGGGCTTTTGTATAATGCTTATTTCCGACTTTTTGCTCGGTTGATTTAATGGTAATATTGTTAAAAATAGAGAGGTATAAGTTTTGAAGAATCCAATTAAAATATTAAAAGAAAACGTTAACTTCAAAAATTTTAGTTTTGCATTGCTTGGCTCAATGATGATCGCGTTTGGTACTAACATGCTTGCAAGCGCAGATATTCCCGAGGGCGGCATCCTTGGCTTGTGTCTTATCATCGAACAGATGTGGGGCATCAGCTCAGCTATTACCAACCTTGTTCTTAACGGTATTTGCTGTTTACTTGCTTGGCGATTGATGGGTACAAGATACATGGTGAACGCGGCTATTTCAACCGCAGGCTTCTCAATATTCTACGCTATTTTCCATGCATTTGTTCCCCCAATCATAAATGAGAAGTACTGGCTCCTGTCAGCATTCATTGCCACGATCCTTATTGAAATAGGTACAGGTATTGCATTGAGATTTGGCAGCGCGCCCAGCGGCGACCACGCGCTTTCAATGGCTCTTGTAAGAAGGGGCGGCTTTGATCTTGGTTGGGTAAACTTCCTGCGTGACTTCACCGTAATATTGGCGTCACTTTGCTATGCGAATCCTTATTCGGTTGTTTACGCGCTTCTCATTATAACCTTGACAGCTCCCATTTCCGAAGCCATCGTGAAGGCGCGTAAAACATCCGATATTTCCAAAAGAATGGCAAGAACTAAAAAAGGCTGGGTTTTAAGAACTCTGATTGGACTTGTGATAGTTGCAGTCCTTATGACCGTAACAGTATACATTACGGATATTTATGAAGCAGATGATACGGCAATTCAAAATTATAAAGTGGAAAATGTCGAAGAGACTATTCTTGATGACGGTGTTATCGCTTATGTTCCTATGGGCGATATAAAGGCAGGCTTTGTATTCTATCCCGGAGCAAAGGTTGAATACACCGCTTACGCCCCGCTTCTTAAAAAGTGCGCTGAAAATGGCATCGTTTGCGTTGTGGTGGAAATGCCTTACAATTTTGCATTTTTCGGCATCAATAAGGGGGCGGCTATTCCTCAATATTTCTCGGAGGTTGAAAACTGGTACATAGGCGGCCATTCACTCGGTGGCTCTATGGCTGCAAACTGTGCAGCAAACAACAAGGATGTATTTGACGGCGTTATTCTGCTTGCATCTTACTCAGTAAACGATATAACAGACCTTAAGGCGCTCTCCATTTACGGAAGCAGCGACAAGGTAATGAACGTATCCTCCTACAACAAGAACAAGGATAATCTTCCCAAAAGCTTTACCGAAAGAGTAATAGAGGGCGGAAATCACGCATACTTTGGAATGTACGGTGCGCAGGATGGCGACGGTAAGGCAACCATCTCCAATATTGAGCAGATCAATATGACCGCATCTCACATTATCGAATTTATACTTGAATAAAAGGTGAATTAATGAAGGTTTTAGTGATAAACGGTAGCCCGAGAGCAAACGGAAACACCGCAATAGCTCTCTCGGAAATGATAAGGGTTTTTGAAAAAAACGGCGTTGAAATCCATTCCGTTCAGATAGGACAAATGGATATTCGCGGTTGCCTTGCGTGCGGTGCATGCCACAGCGGCAGAGAAAACTGCGTTATTGATGACGTTGTAAACGAGCTTGCTCCCATCTTTGAGCAGTGCGACGGAATGGTCGTTGCATCACCCGTTTATTACGCAAGCGCAAACGCAACACTTGTTGCGCTTCTCGACAGACTTTTCTATAGCACAAAATTCGATAAGAGAATGAAGGTCGGCGCATCCGTTGCGGTAGCGCGCAGGGGCGGCTGCTCTGCAACTTTTGACCAGCTTAATAAATACTTTACCATAAGTGGCATGCCAATAGCATCAAGTCAGTATTGGAATAGCGTTCACGGTGCTGCAAAGGGCGAAGCGAGCGAGGATCTTGAGGGTCTGCAAACAATGAGAACGCTTGCCCACAATATGACATTCCTTATGAAAAGCATCTCTCTTGGTAAAGAAAAATTCGGTCTTCCCGAAAAGGAAAGCCCCGAAAGAACTAATTTTGTAAGATAATCAAAACGCTCAACCTTGACGGTTGAGCGTTTATTTTAAGAAAGTATCCCACTCCGTTTGGAGTGGGATGTTTTTTAATTATTTTCTCATTACAGCAGCAACGCTCTTAAAGGTTTCTTCCTCAAAGGGAGTTGTGAATCCTGCATTTTTGAGAGCTTCAAGGAAGCCATCTTCCTCTGTTACGCCCTCAACGAGCTGTGTGTATGCAGTAATAGCAGCGGCATAATCCTCCTCTGCCAAAGCAAACACTTCAACCGCCGCAACCGCGGAAACAGCGTAGCTTATGTAGTAAACGGGGTTGCTGATAACGACCTGACGCCAGTAATTAAGAGGATCGGAAATATTGTTGGTTACCCAATCTATACCGCCGTATGCTTCGCAAACCTCAGTCATAATAGCATCAAAATCTTCGCTTGTCATATCTTCTACACTCTCAAGCGCATATACTCTCTGCTCGAATTCGTCAACGATCGTTGCAAGGATAATAACGTAAGATGCGTTAACAAGGTTATATGATCTTACACAAGAGTAGATATTCTGGTTCATCTCGCCCTCACAGAACTTGATGAAAAGGAACTCGTTGCCCTGTGAATGTGTTTCACAAAGGTCGTAGTTGTTGATGTCGTTGTTTGTAAGCGAAGCATAGTAGTGCCCGATCTCGTGAACCATTGTGTTCGCGCTCTGTCCGTTGCTACCGAACAGGCAGAAGGGCTTTTCATCCTCATAGAGATATGTTTGGAACGCGGTGGGATGAGAGTTGGAGTTGTTGGAGAACACGCAGTTCTTGTTTTCAAACACATGACGCATATTATCTCCCATAGTGCCCTCAAGAGAATTCAGGTACATAATAAGATAGTTCTTCTTGGAGTCATCAAAGTCGCCGTTTACAAAGTCAATAAACGTATTCTGTCTGCTCTCGGAAAGATTTCTCCACTCAAGGAAGTCATCATAAACGCCCTCAAATGCGGGAACGATGTACTGGATGACATATTTACGGAACGTTGCAAGGTCTTCGGCGCTGTAATCTCTGCCGTAAACGTTCTTGGAAGCGTACTCATAATAGTTATCATAGCCGTTAAGCTTTGCAATTTCATTGTTCTTTGCAACTATCTTCTTGTAGATCTCAACACTGGCATTATCAAAGTAAATGTCATTAGGAAGGTTGTCGAATTCAACCTGAAGATCCTCAACCTGTTTCTTCACTTCAACGATAGCAGGATCGTATTCAAGCATTTCTCTGATCTCTTCCTCTGTCCAGTCAGCGAACAATTCCTCTGCATGAGGAGATTCAAGATACATTGTTCTGCAGGACTGCATGTACTTGTCCTGAAGATCATAGAACATATCCGTTGTGTCAAGATGACGCTTGGAAGCAGTTTCATCACTCATATCGCAGTAGTAAACAAGACTTGCAATAGTCATCTGCTGAGCGATATGGTAGAAAGCATCTTCAAATTCTTCATAGATAACGTCAATCTCATCAACAGTCGCAGCAGTTTTGGAGGTTTCAACCATAGTGTCAAGAAGAGCCATCGCCGCATCCACCTCTTCTGGGGTAAGAGTGTACCACGCAAGAATCTCTTTCTTGGTCATAGAGTTGGCTTTTCTGTCAAAGTTATTCTCATCAAGTAAATTATTGGGAACAGTTGTGGTCGTAGTAGTTGTAGAGGTTGTGACAGTCGTCTGTTCTCCGCCAAGACCCGGAATAAGGTCAAGCAAGCCCTCCCATGTCACTGAACAGGATGACAAGAATATCATCACTGTTAAAAGTAATGCGAGTAATCTTAATTTGAAATTCATAGTTTTCCTCCTTAATATATCTTATAATTCCAAATAAAAAAAGACGTTTGATAACTTTTTTAATAATTTTAACACCATTAATTTTAAAAATCAAGTGTTTTTGGAAAATTTTATTAATTATTAGTTTTTTTGTTTCTTTTATACAACTTTTGTGATATAATACTATTATTAATAACGAAAGGAGAGCAAAAATGTTAAGAATTGACGTCGGTTTGCCGCTGAAATACGCAACCGAAGATATAGAAAGCAAGATCTGCTCTGTCTTTCCGATAGAAAAAGAGGACATACGCGGATTTGAGATATTAAAGTTATCACTTGATCTTACAAACAAACCAAATATCTGCTACAAGGCAGCGATCGGCGTTTGCCTTGACGAGTCGCTTGAGGAAAAATTCAAAAAACGCAAAAAGGCTTGCAGCGAAGTGCCCTCGTTTGAATTCAAATATGACAAATATAACACCGAGGCGCTCTCCCCCGTCGTTATAGGCGCAGGTCCTTGCGGTCTTTTTGCTGCCCTCATTCTTGCAGAAGCCGGCGCGCGCCCCGTGGTTCTTGAAAGAGGGCTCAACGTTGACGAGCGAGCTAAAGAGGTTGATAAATTTATAAAGCTCGGCACCCTCAACCCCGAATGTAACGTTCAGTTCGGCGAGGGCGGCGCAGGAACTTATTCCGACGGCAAGCTGAAGGCAGGGGCGCTCAATAAATATAAGGTAAAGATACTCAACGAGTTCGTTGAGGCGGGCGCAACGCCCGATATTCTCTACTCCGCTACCGCACATCTCGGCACCGACAGACTCTCAACCATCGTTAAAAATATACGTCAAAAGATAATTGCAAACGGCGGTAGCTTCATATTTGGCGCAAGATTTACCGATTTTATCTATACGAGAGAAAAGCTTTCGGCTATTAAGTATATTAAAGACGGGTGTGAGAATATTCTCCCCTGCACCGACGCAATTTTAGCTATCGGTCACAGCGCGCGCGACACGATAGAAGCGCTCTACAACCGCGGATTCCAAATAATTCCAAAGGGCTTTGGCGTGGGAATGAGGATAGAGCATCCAAGAGAATATATAAACGAGCTTGTTTACGGCAAAAATTATGATAAATCCCTCGAAAGCGCAACATATCACCTTGTAACACATTTAAAAAACGGCAGAAGCGTTTATAGCTTTTGTATGTGCCCCGGCGGCACAGTGGTTCCTGCCGCAAGTGAGCAAGGCGGTATCACCACGAACGGCATGAGTGTTTATGGTCGCGACGCGGATAACTCAAACTCCGCGCTTCTCGTAAGCGTCAGCCCCGAGGATTTCGGCAGCGAACACGCACTTGCAGGCATTGAATTCCAACGCGTCATCGAAAGAAAGGCATTTACCCTTGCAGGCAGCAATTATCGCGCGCCAACAGCGAAAATGAGTGATATTGCCAAAGGCAAAGAGCTAAACGCCACATTAAGCAAAGTCAAGCCGTCATATCCCGTCGGAACAGTTCCCCTCTATTTTGAGAAATATAGCTTTTTACAACCTTGATGCAATTATTTCTGTCGGATACAGAGTAAATTCTTCAAGCACTACTCAATTCCGTATTTGGGCTACGAACACTTTAAAAGAATTCATCACCAAAGGCTACGCTATCAATGAAAAGGCTTTAGCACTTTTGATTGCAGAAAGTAAGCCGGAAGAAATGGATATTATGAAGCAAATTGTAATTAGTGTGTTAAATAAATAATTTCATATCAAAGTGAATTTATTGTCAGAACCAAAGATTGTTTACAGACACCCTGAACTTGATTCGGGGTCTATCCCGAATGGTGCTTGACGACTAATATTGATAGATTCTGAGTCAAGCT
>CAZLIB010000076.1:0-6057 GCA_964559465.1 uncultured Lachnospiraceae bacterium | reverse complement strand
GCGCAACAGTTGAAATTAAATAATTTAGTTTCAAAGAAACTTTTTACTTGCTGTACAAAGCAGGACACGAAATCGTGTCCTGTTTTTGTTTTAATAATAAAATCCCCCGTTTTTTAGTCGGGGGATAAATTTCAGTCATATAGAATGGCATTTTCAGCAATCAACTCATCAAGAGTTTTTCCAACGAGCTGATAATAAGTACTTCCATCATTATTGATATAGAAATAGTACTCAGAAAGAAAATATATTCTCTCTCCGTTCATTTCAATATAGTGCGTGGGGGTATTTCCTCCAAGATATATATCATCCGTAAGCTCAACGAACTCAAGCTCACTGGTCGGTATCACAGCAACCAATAAACCGTCTTCAAGATAAACGCAGGACTCTTGCTCCCAAATTTCAAATCCATAATGATTGACGAAATCAGTTCCGTCCCGGAATACAGGCAAATGCATTAACTCAAAGTAATTACCGTTTCCGTCACTGTAGAATTCTCCGTTAATAAAATGCAATTGTTTAACTGATCCGTCATTCAAAATGAACTGAACTGTAAAGTATCCACCGTCGGGGATCTGAGTTTTTTCTTCAGAAACAGACCTAACTTCAAGCAGAAAATAATCCTTGAAAATACTTGAAATTACCGCTTTGTCAGTTGATGACGAAATATAAGTGAACGAAATGGGAGGTAAAGGGCCTCCACCGCCCGAGATCATCCTGATCTCCGCAATATCCTCGGCGCTTGTTTCGTTAAGCCACTCGCAGCCTGTCTGATTGCGAAGAATTTCGTTAACTTCATAACCGCAAGCATCACAAATCAGATCACAGTTGTGATCATAATGCTCCTCTAAAACGTCAGGCGAAGGACAACCGCAGGTGTGCGCTTTGAAATGCCCTGTCTCATAAGCGATATATTCGTAGCTATGTCCAAGATGAGTTACACCCTCATCACACGAGACAAGACAAACAACAGTTAATAAAATAAGTGCCAAAAATAATACTTTTTTCATAAAATTACCTTCCTTTCATAGCTCCTTCACTAATATTAGTCAAGATTTTTTCAAAAAAGTGTAATGTTTTGTGAATTTTTTCAAATTTTGATTTGTCGGTAACGGACGATTCCTCGCTTGCCTCAAAGATAAATCCCAATTTATAATCACCCATTATTTCTCTCATAATCGAACAAATACTGCTGGGCAATACCCGCGTATCTGCCGAAGGCGGCAGGCGAAAAGTCCTTTTCAAAATATTTGTCAAGCACACGCTTCATCCACACGTCAACAGGAAATGGGTCGTGTCTTTCAAAGCCGTAAAGCAGCGCGCACGACGCGACCTTGAGTCCTATTCCCTTCACTTTGCAAAGATAGGAAACTGCGTCCTCGAGCTTTTCTATGCTTTTCAATTCTTCCTCATTTATCTCACCCGTCATCCATTTTTGAGAAGCGTCGATTATGTACTTTGCGCGAAAGCCCGTCTTTAGTGAAAAGATATAATCCTCACCCGAAAAAAATATTGACTTTGCGGTGGGAAATGTATAAAACATTCTGCCGTTTGCGCCGTGGCAGTCCATCATACAGCTATCAATGGGGCTGCCAAGCGAAGATGAGAGCGCTTCTATTATCTTCTTTATCCTTGGAATATTATTATTCTGCGATATAATAAACGAGCAAACCGCTTCCCACGGCTCTTGGTGCAAAATTCTTATGCCCTTGCCCTCGGTAAGCGCCTTTTCAAAGATGGGATTATCACAATTTTCAAGTAATTCTTTGTCTATTGCTTCATAGTCTTCGTCAAGCGCGAAATAATGACGCCATTTGGCTTCAAAATCCTCCTTTGTTGCATTATAGATTATCAGCTCATTACCGTCCTGAGCAACCGAGATAAGCTCACCAAGCGCAACGCCGATATACTCGACCTTGTGCTTGCTATTTTCGATCCTCTCCCACCGAAAGCACTGACCGCAATCGAGCGTTTTAGCAAGGTCATATTCGCCGCTGTATCTCACACGAACAAAGGGCAAAAGCTCCTCGTATTCAGTTTTTATATCATTTAAAAAAATACTCATTATTTCTCCTCAAAATCTCTTGCTTTAAGAAACAAAATATTATATAATTATTATATCACAAACAGCTTATAATTTCAATATTCAAAATAAGGAACGGCAATAATAATGATTGAACTTCTTGATCTGCATAAAAAATTCATACTTGAGCATCTCGGCGAGGGCGACGTGGCTGTCGATTTCACAATGGGAAACGGTCACGACACGGAGTTTTTATCAAAAACAGTGGGCGAAAGCGGTCGGGTTTACGCCTTTGACATTCAGGCAAGCGCAGTCGAATCAACGCGCAAAAATCTTGAGGCAGCGAGTTGCCCAAAGAACTATACTCTCATTCACGACTCACACCACAACGTTAAGAATTATGTCAGTGAGCCAATAAAGGCGGGAATGTTCAATCTTGGCTACCTGCCCGGCGGAGATAAATCCATAACCACGATGCGCTCGACCACACTTCCAGCTATAGAAGCGGCAATAGACCTTCTTGGCAAGGATGCGATTCTTCTTATCGCGGTCTACCCGGGTCACCCCGAGGGTGACGCCGAGGGAAAGGAGATCACCGAATATCTCTCCTCTCTTTCACGCTTCAAGGTGTGCTGCACGCGAGTTCAGATATTAAATTCACCCACGTCCCCCTACTTTATGATGATTGAAACCAAATAGAAACGGAAATAATATGAAACAGGAAAATAAAAAGATACCTACAATCAGAAAAATAAGACAAGGTCTTTATGCACAGGTCGAGGAAGGCGAGAAAAGAGCAAAGCAGAAAATAATATACACTGCGCTTGCCACTCTTCTTGTGGCTTCCCTCCTCCTCTTTACTGCCGCGCTTATGGAAACGGGCGGATCGGGCAAATACGTTTACGTATACGGCAAGCAGGAGCAAAAGATAAGCGAGGAGCTTGCCTTCTCAGGCAATATTCAGTTCATTGACCTCAACGCACTTGCAGATTACTGCGGCATTGAAAAGGAGCTTTCCGGATTTCAAGCAATGTACACCGTAAACGGCACAACTGCAACGTTTGAAAACGGCTCTGATATTGCAAAGGTCAACGGAATTGACCTTAAAATGCCCAAGGCAGCTTCCATCAAAAACGGCTATTGTCTCATTCCCCTCTCCACTGCCGAGGAGCTTTTCCAGGGAGTGACTATAAACTCAGAAAGAAAGACGACTACAGTGTCTGTTAGCGGCACAAATATATATATGATAGTAAATAATCCAAAGATTGAATATCTCACCGACATTTCAGATTATCTTGAATACATCAACTCAAAGGATGAATATATCTTTACACTCGCAAATAAGGAGAACCCCTTGCCCGAGGATTTCCCCACCGACAAGGACTCACTTATCGAAATACCTGCAGAATACCGCAAGGACAGTGTAATATACCTCTACACAGTAGCACTCCAAGCGCTTGAAGCAATGATGAACGATATGTTTGAGGCAGGTCTAACTGATACTTACGTCACAAGCGCATATCGCTCATATGCTTACCAGGAGATACTTTTCAATATGTATATCGACGATGAAATGGAAAGCGGTCTTTCTTATGACGCGGCAGTTGAAAAGGTACTCACCTATTCTTCCGAGCCGGGAAAAAGCGAGCATCAGACAGGACTTTGCGTGGATTTTACCACAAAATCCATAGGCGGCGTGGTTGATGACGTTTTTGAAACCACCGAAGCATTCGCGTGGCTCAAGGACAATGCTTGGAAATACGGCTTCATTCTTCGCTATCCCGAGAACAAGGTTGCCATCACGGGCTATTCTTACGAATCCTGGCATTACCGCTTTGTCGGACTTGATATATCCACGGTAATGTACCAAACAGGTCTTTGTTACGAGGAGTATCTTGAAATTTTTGAAAATAAAGGAGAATAAAATGAATATAAGTAAAAACATAATCTACGTTGGCGTAAACGACCACAAGATCGACCTTTTTGAAGGTCAATACCGCGTTCCGAACGGAATGAGCTATAACTCATACGTAATTCTTGACGAAAAAATTGCCGTTTTTGATACAGTTGACACGAACTTCACTCATGAATGGCTTGACAACGTGGCAAACGCCATAGGAGGCAGGACGCCTGATTACCTCATCGTTCAGCATATGGAGCCCGACCATTCCGCAAATATTTCAAGCTTTACCAAGGCATACCCAAACGCAAAAATCGTTTCGAATGCAAAGGCATTTGTTATGATGGAAAACTTTTTCGGTGGCATTGATGAGGACAAAAAGGTAGTTGTTGAAAATATGTCAACACTTTCTCTCGGCACTCACCACCTCACCTTCATTTTTGCGCCAATGGTACATTGGCCCGAGGTTATGTTCACCTATGAAAGCAACGAAAAAGTGCTTTTCTCTGCTGATGCATTCGGCAAATTCGGCGCACTTGACATTGATGAGCCTTGGGATTGCGAAGCAAGACGGTATTATTTTGGTATCGTAGGAAAATATGGTATTCAGGTTCAAAACGTTCTTAAAAAAGCTGTTGAGCTTGACATTCAAACAATATGCCCCCTCCACGGTCCCGTTCTTTCAGGTGACCTTGACCACTACATTTCACAGTATTTTATTTGGTCGTCCTACATTCCTGAGGATAATGGTATAGTTATTGCCTATACGTCAATTTACGGAAATACAAAAAAAGCAGTTATGACACTTGCAGATAAACTGAAAAGCAAGGGCGCACCCGAGGTTATTACTATCGACCTCACTCGCACAGATTGGTCTGAAGCTGTTGAAGTCGCATTTCAATATTCAAAATTAGTATTGGCAACTACCACTTATAATTCCGACATATTCCCTGCTATGCGCCAATTTATCGATCATCTCACCGAGCGCAATTTTAAGGGTCGCATGGTCGGATTTATCGAAAACGGCAGCTGGGCACCCACAGCGAACAAAATCATGCGCACACTTCTTGAAAGCTGCAAGGATATTACCTATCTGAATACCTCCTGCTCCATTCGTTCTGCGCTCAACAAGGACAGCACCGCACAGCTTGATGCTATGGCAGACGAGCTTTGCGCGGAATATTCAAAGAAAAACAGCAATGATCCTTCTGCCCTTTTCAAGATCGGCTACGGCCTTTACGTAGTAACGTGTAACGACGGCAAAAAGGACAACGGACTTATCGTAAACACCGTCGCACAGGTTTCCGACTCACCCAAGAGAATTTCCGTAACCATAAACAAGGCAAACTATTCGCACCACGTAATCAAGAAAACCGGCAAAATGAACGTCAACTGCTTGAGCGTTGATACTCCCTTCTCGGTGTTTGAAAAATTCGGTTTTCAGAGCGGCAGAAGCGTTGATAAATTCGCAGGTGAGAGTGTTCTTCGAAGCAATAACGGACTTGTATTCCTTTCACAGTATATCAACTCCTTTATGTCACTAACGGTTGAAAGCTACGTTGACCTCGGCTCTCACGGAATGTTTATCTGCACCATCGACGAAGCGCGAGTTATCAGCGACAAAGAAACAATGACATACAGCTATTATCACGCGAACGTAAAGCCGAAGCCCAAGACCGAGGGCAAAAAGGGTTACGTTTGTAAGATTTGCGGCTACGTTTACGAGGGAGAAGATCTCCCCGAGGACTTTATCTGTCCACTTTGTAAACACCCCTCATCTGATTTTGAGCCTATAAAATAAATTCATAAATTTGGATTTATCGGTGAGTATGAGAAGTTAGTTTTATAGAAACAAAGAACTCCACCCGTCGCCTGAAGGCGCCACCCTCCTCTGCGGAAGAGGGCTCTGTAAGATAAACTTTCGCGTGTAGCCGTATGCTTGAAATTGTTATATTTCATAAGTCTTTGCAAGACCTCGTGGCTGCACACAAGAGAATATCTTGCGGAAGGAGCCTTCTGTAAGGCAATCCACCGTGTGTAGCCATAAAGACTTATGAAGCGCTGCTTTAATTAAAGACATCAATTTTTGCCAAAAAGTAACGCAAAGGCACTTTTGACATTAGCATAATCAAAAGCT
>CAZLIB010000075.1:0-6206 GCA_964559465.1 uncultured Lachnospiraceae bacterium | reverse complement strand
ATCTGTTGAAGGCTCAACCTAAATAATTAAGCTGTGTTGTGTAATTATTTATGCGGCACAGCTACAAAACAAACCAAATCAATTGGTTAGAAGGGAGATTAATTTGATTGCTTCTATGCGCGATTGAATTATAGGTAATTATAATGACTGCTATTAAAAAAACAAAACGCAGAGCTACCAAAGCATCCCGTCGAGAGACCAGAAACTTCTATCTTTATATTACCCCTTGGTTAATTGGTTTTTCACTGTTTACCATTATACCAATGATATCCTCATTGATATATAGTTTGCAAACCATATCAGTATTAGACCTTGGCGTTGGCGGAACTTTTGTTGGATTACAGAACTATAAAGATATTTTTGAGGATGATATTTTTCTTGCTTCAATAGGGAATACGTTCTTTTATGCATTTGCTAAAACTTTTATATCTTTAGCGCTTGCATTAACATTTTCCATTCTACTAAATCAAAAATTCAGAGGAAACAAAATAGCAAGAATTTTGGTTTATCTTCCCGCAATTATACCTACTGTTGCTTCGGTTATGGTGTGGGCTCAACTTTTCAGTAAGGATTTTTCACTTATAAACTATTTTCTGTCGTTTTTTGGTGTAGCTCCTATTGATTGGATGAGCTATCAAAACTCAATGGGATCAGTACTATTGATGGGAATTTGGACGACGATAGGGCCTAATATGCTTATATGCCTTGCAGCCTTACAAGGAGTTCCAAATGAATTGATGGAGGCTGCGGAACTTGACGGTGCCGGATCAATCAGAAAGCTATTTTCGATTACTATTCCTACCATTTCTCCGACCTTGTTCTTCATCTCCATAACAGGTATTATCGGTGGTTTACAAGCGTACGCAGAAATGCAGCTTTTAGTTGGAGCAACCGATAAAACGCTTACTATGGCATGGAACGTTATTCTGAACGCTTTCTCATTGGATGGTACAAAGACAATGGGATACGCGTGTGCTCAAGCTTGGGTATTGTTTGTAATCATAATTATCTTTACGGGCATTTACTTTAAGGTTAGCAACAAATTCGTATATTACAGTGATGGAGGAAATAACTGATGCGTAAGTTTACTAAAAAACAAAAAAGCAAAGTTTTTAGCGGAATCAGAAGTGTTCTGGGCATAGGCATCGGATTGATACTGGCTATTCCTTTCTTTTGGATGATATTTTGTGCATTTCAAGAATCATCAACTGACGTTTACGCCTTTCCTCCTGTAATGCCCAACTTTTCGAATATTAAGAATTTCATTTATTATTTGACTTCGCCTGATGTGGATTTCTTTAACCAATTAGGAAACACACTCATATTAGTTGTTACTAATATGGTTATAGGCATTGGTTCCTCTATTTTGATAGCCTATGGCTTTGCAAGATTTAGAGCGAAAGGCAAGAAGTTGTGCTTCACCATACTTCTTTCAACAATGATGCTTCCATGGGTAGTTACTATGGTTCCTGCATACGTTTTGTTTGCAAGAGCAGGATTGGTTGGCACACTGTGGCCATTGATATTGCCATCAATTGGAGGTAGTGCCTATAATATCTTTTTGCTTCAACAGTTCTTTAGAAGTATACCTCAGGAATTGGATGATGCAGCCAAGATAGATGGTTGCAATTCATTCCAAATATTAACACGAATTCTTTTGCCTAATTGCGGTCCGATTATTGCTACTATGGTTATTTTCTCATTTATAGGCATATGGAGTGATTACGTTGGTCCAAGTATCTACATTTTGGATCAGGAGCAGTACACCTTGGCACTGGGATTGCAATTCTTAAAGACGTCAAACTTTATTGCTCCTCCTTGGCATAGATTGTTGGCTGGATGTGTACTCTACGCATTGCCGATGGTAATCGTATATATATCTTGTCAAAAAGCATTTGTGCGGGGAGCAGTTGATAGCGCTATTAAATAGGAGGTAAAAATGAAAAAAATATCAGTTTTATTGATAGCAGTTGTTCTGCTATCTACACTCTGTTTGAGCGGTATAGCATCTGCCAATGAAAATCCTCGAATAATCTATCAGACCGATTTTGAAGGAATTAATATTAGTGAATCCAATACTGCTGACAATGCAACAGGTTTTGTTTGGGTAAATAGATGGCAGGATGCGGCTACCGAAAGACACAATGATTCAAATATGCTTAAAGCTCCCCTTTATGACAGTGCGGATTACTCCGTGTTGGGTGGCTTGGGTATCGCGTCGAGATCAAATCTTGCGTTGTGCGATTCGGGTGAATCCTATGAGGTTAGTCTTTATATGGAAATGCACGGACTTGAATTTATGTATGTTGAATTTGTTGGCGGTGATAATAGATGGGGATCTATTATTATTTATCCCGATGGAACGCTTACAAATAACGGCAGTGGAGACAATCTTTGCGAGGCTTCATATATTGATAACGTTCTGAAGTTCAAATTTACGATGGGCGATCCATTTGTTGAATATGGAAATACAATAAACGGTTATATCAAATTTACGGGATATAATTGTAGCAACGCATACGTCTATATGGATGATATTTCAATAGTAAAATCCGATAGTACATATAGCGAGGATTTTACAGATCATAGCATTGGTGCTCTTAATACACTTGATTCCAAGTACTTTGGAAAATTCTATTCAACAAGTACAACAGAAATCGTTGAGAAATCAGGAAATAAATATTTAAAGGTCTCTAAAACACCTGCAAGCTTAGAGGGTACAGATATGTTCTTCTTAAATCGCTTAATGGTTTTGAATCGTGGAAGAGATTATAAAGTGTCACTTGATCTGAGCTTGGAGAATGTTAATAAACTCTATATTTACAATGTTGGAGATTGGAACAATCCCATGGAACGTATCGAGATAACACCTTTAACATCTGAAATTAATATTAATGGAACAGCAATGAGCAACGTTGCTTATAAGGATGGGAAATTGACATTTGACTTCAAAGCAAGTACCGAATATAAAGAGTATTGTCAGTTCCAGTTTATTGCAGAGCCGATCTCTGCCGATAATCCTATAGTTATTAATGTAGATAATATTGAATTTTTGCAGGTTCCAATCGTTACGAAAATTGATGTGCATAGCATCTCTTCAACACTGGCGTACGGCAAAGATTTGGATCTATCAAACTTTACCATTACGGCGCTTTATTCCGATGGCAGCGAGCAGGAAATTGATACTGCTTTGTGTACAGTAACAGGGTATGATAAGAATGTTGAGGGCTATCAAGTGATAACATTTACTTATAATGGAATTAGTACTCAGCTCTTGCTTGATGTGGTTCGTGATGTCAATACGCTCAGATTGGATGTTTCAAATGTTAAAACTGAATATGAGTATGGAGAAGATCTTGATTTATCAGGTCTCATAGTTTATGCGGAATATCAGAATGGCGAAAGCAGACAGCTTGAAAATGATCCGATTTGTAAGGGATATAGCATTTGTTATGGTGAGTTTGATAAGTTTACTCCTGGAACGTATACAATTACTGTAACATACGGTACATTAACTCAATCATTTGAAATTACCGTTTTGCCTTCAAAGGGTGTGGATTTCGGTAATGTTCAGTACACCCCAATGTGAGTGAGGTGAATTTATGAAAAAAAGTGTAAGAATTATAGCTCTATTAATAGTTATGTGTATGGCTCTAATGAGTGGTTGTACTTTCTTTCGTGGTAATATAAACGATAAATTGGAAAATGTAAAAGAAAGCGCAGGATATATCACTTCATATCCTGAAACTGTATCCGGAGCGCTCCACAACAAAGGAATGGGCTGGATCTCTCTTGAAGAGCAGACAGAGCTCGGTAAGCTTGATCTTGGCGCAAACGGTACTTTGCCTGAAGTGGATAATATAGGTATTCAGACATCTTGGGCTCTTATTGAAAAAGAAGAGGGTGTTTTCGACTGGTCTTTGATTGACAAGACTATTGAATACTGGACTGCACTCGGCAAGAGAATTAATCTTAGAATTTGTACAGACTCACTCTCATTGCCTGAGGTATTCTTTGGAGCTCCCGGTTGGTTAAATGAAGAACCCTATAACGTACATTATGAATTGTATTCGTACTCTGGCTCCGTTATGGCAAGAGCAAATGATTTAACAGATCCTACATATCAGCTTTACTTTGAAAGATTTATGCAAAAGCTTGCAGAAAGATATGCCTCTAACCCCTACATTGATACGATAGATATTCGTGGATACGGTATGTTTGGTGAATGGCATAGCGGACACGGATTTGAAGATATGGAAGAAAGAATGTTTACTCTTGCATATATCGTAGATAAATACGCTGAAGCATTTGCTATGGAAGGCAAGACACTATTCTTGTCAAACTCTTGGGATTATCAGGGTGTTAATGATGACGGAAGTAGTGCTGCTACTAACGGCAACTGTGCATATGAAGACTATTTAGCTTGGTCAGCTATTGACTATGCGATGAAGATTGATTACATCGGATACCGCCGTGACGGTATGTCAGGTAACGGTGTAACGAAATATGCTACTGATGAAAAAGCTTTGGTTGATTTGATCAGAATTGGCAAAGAAGCTGTAAACTGCGGTGAGTTTTTCACCGGATTCAATGATTATATCAATGGTCTCTACGGCATGGATCCCCTTGAGGCGGTTGAAGAGCTTCTCTTTAAGTCAAGATGCAATTACGCAACTGTAATGGGTTGGGTAAATATTGAGGTAGTCAATATTGTAGAAGCGGGATATGAAGAAGTATTCAACCGCGGAAATGAAAAAATGGGATATAGACTCAAGGTTGATCTTGCAAAGTATCCTATGCAAGTTAAGCAGGGAAATACAGCATATGTTCTCACCAAGATATCAAACTCCGGAGTTGGACGGTTCTCTTTAACGGATCATAACATTAGATTGTATTTGGTAGACAAAGCAGGCGTTATTAAGCAAGAAATTGATAATAAGGATTATGACCTTAGAGTATTGCTTAATGGCGAAACCTTAAATGTTTACACATCATTTACAGTAAATGAAACTCTTAAGGATGGCAAATACGATTTAGCGATTGCGATAGTTGATGAAAATGGTAACCCCGACGTGCGTTTGGCTCAAGTAGGAAATTATGATTCTAAAATGTATCCCTTGGGTGAAATTGAAGTTGGTAACTACTCTCAGCTTGATCCCTTCTATGAAGAAATGACATTTGAAGAACTGAAAAACTACAAGTTCAAGTCAAATAGCTTGTATGAAATGACATTCAATTATCAGCCCAGTGTATCCCTTCAGGATTACATTATGGGTGATGAAAACGGATTTAACGTAACTATTTCCAATAACAAAGAAACAAGAACGGTTTCCAACTTCCAGGACGTTAGCGGACACGGAAAAATGAAGACTGTTAGTGTTCTCACAGGCGAAGGTTGGAATTATAGCATTGATATTTACGGAACCGGTATTTATGAAAACAAGATTACGGTTGGTAAAGTTATTATTGAAAACAAGACAGGTTATGTACAGGATTTTGATAGTGATTATAACCTTTTGTCAACAAAAAATGCTTGGTATTCGGATACAGAAAATGCTTATGTTGATAATTACAGTGTAATGGGTACTGAAGGTGCGGTACTTGTATTTGGCGAGATTCCCCACGAGGAAAGCGATGGACTTATAAGCGATCCTTCATTACTTCAGTTGAAACCTAATACTTCATATACCATTACCTTCTCTACCAAAGGAGAACAGGTTGCGGGTAACGCTTCTTATTCTTATTTGAAATTAAAGGCAAATGGAGAAACTTTGAAGGTTATTGGCGAGTGGTACGATAGACCTGATGAACCCGCATCAGTTAAGAGCTTTACATTTACAACTACTGATGATGAAGATCAGTATCTTGTATTTGGCTTTAACAACGTAGGCGGTTACTTGATTGAGGGCATCAATATTGTTCAGAATCCCAAAGGAATTTTGGTTGAAGGCAATGACATTGTGAATGTTAACAATGTAAGACCTTATGACGAAGAAAAGGGCTTGGGTTACGTAGAAGGCTTTGAAAATATGATTTTGAATGATTGTACTTTCACATATGGCTTTAACCGTTGGGGACACTTGACTGCCGATGAATATGAGGTTATTGATGGAAAATTCTCAATGTCCAGCAAATTAGAGCCTGAAACTTATGCTTATTTCCGCGAAAACTGGACAGAGTTTATGTATTCTAATCCCAAATATATT
>CAZLIB010000074.1:0-6265 GCA_964559465.1 uncultured Lachnospiraceae bacterium | reverse complement strand
GAGGAGCTGAAAGCCGGTGAGGTTGGATACATTACAGCCAGCATCAAGACCGTTTCCGAAACTAAGGTGGGCGATACGGTTACCACAGCGGAAAACTGCGCAAAAGAGCCCCTTGACGGCTTTAAGGAAGCACTTCCCATGGTGTTCTCAGGTATCTATCCCGCTGACGGCGCAAGATATAATGACCTTCGCGATGCCCTTGAAAAGCTTAAGCTTAACGACGCGGCATTGTCCTTCGAGGCGGAAACGTCCATAGCACTTGGCTTCGGCTTCAGATGCGGATTCCTTGGACTTCTTCATATGGAGATCATACAGGAAAGACTTGAAAGAGAATTCAATCTCGATCTTATTACCACCGCGCCAAGCGTTATTTACAAGATAGTTAAAACCAACGGAGAGGTTATATTTATCGATAACCCCTCAAACTATCCCGCCCCCGATACCATTGCAACAGCATATGAGCCTACTGTCCGCGCAAATATAATCACTCCTACGGAATTTGTTGGCGGTATTATGGATCTTTGTCAGGACAGACGAGGAATTTTTAAGGATATGAAGTATCTTGATGCTTCCCGTTTGGAGCTTCATTACATCCTTCCTCTTAACGAAATTGTATACGATTTCTTTGATGCGTTAAAGAGCAGAAGCCGTGGATACGCCTCCCTTGATTACGAATTTGCGGATTATGAGCCAAGTAATCTCGTTAAGCTTGACTTCCTCCTTAACGGAGAAATAGTTGACGCTCTTACCTTCATCGTTCACTCCGACAAGGCGTATACGAGAGCAAGAAAGATAGCGGAGAAGCTTAAGGATAATATTTCAAGACAGCTCTTTGAAATTCCCATTCAGGCTGCTATCGGCTCCAAGATCATAGCAAGAGAAACTGTAAGAGCCCTTCGTAAGGACGTACTTGCAAAGTGCTACGGCGGTGACATTACCCGTAAAAAGAAGCTTCTTGAAAAACAGAAGGAAGGTAAGAAGAAGATGCGCCAGCTCGGCTCGGTTCAGGTTTCTCCCGAGGCGTTTATGGCAGTCCTCAAGCTTGACGACAATGATTGATATGCATAAAAATAACGATAAAGCCCCAAGAAGCTTGGGGCTTTATATACATATTCCGTTTTGCGGAACGAAGTGTCTTTACTGCGATTTCTGCTCGTTTGTCAGTCGAAATGACGGCGAACGAGAGCGCTATATCGACGCGCTTTGCCGTGAGATTGAGCAGAGGGGAACGAAGGAATACACCGTTGACACCGTATATTTCGGCGGAGGAACGCCCTCACTGCTCACCGTGGAGCAGATAAGCAGAATTTTGTGTGCGGTGCGTGATAATTTCGCGGTTTGTGAGAACGTTGAAATAACGCTTGAGTGTAATCCGATGATCAGCAGGCGGGTCAGTCGAAACTCGCAAGCGAGCGCCGACACCTACGGGGAGGCAGGAGGGACGCACACGGTGCGCCCCTACAGTGTTGGGGGATATTTTTGCGATTTGCGCAGAATTGGCATTAACCGTCTTTCCCTTGGTATTCAGAGCGCGGTTGACAGTGAATTGAAGCTGATCGGCAGGCGGCACACCTTTGAGGAAGCGAAGCGCACTTTTGTCAATGCGAGAGAGGCGGGATTTGAAAATATAAGCGTTGATCTTATGCTTGGTATACCGTCGCAAACGCTTGAAACTCTTGAAATATCGGTAAATGAGCTTATTGCTCTTGAGCCGGAGCATATTTCAATTTATTCGCTTCAGCTTGAGGAGGGAACTCCTCTTTACAGAATGAGGGAAAGATACGATATTGCCGACGACGACACGGCGGCGGATATGTATGAGCTTGTAGTTAAGCTGATGCGCGAGGCGGGGTACTCCCACTATGAGATAAGCAATTTTGCAAAAGAAGGCAGAGAGAGCCGTCACAACTCAAAATATTGGGTGCTTGACGAGTATCTTGGCTTGGGGCTCTCGGCTCATTCCGATTTTTCGGGAAAGAGAAGCGAGAATACAAAGGATATGGCGGATTATCTTGCGGGCGAGTGGATCGCTTGTGAAAATGAGATTTCGCCACGCGAGAGAGAATTTGAATTTCTTATGCTTGGACTCAGGACGGGTGTTGGTATCTCAAAAAATGAATTTTTAGCGCGTTTTTCTACCGATTTTGATGAAAAATACGGAAAAAGGGTTGAAAAATTCAAAAATACGGGCTATTTTTGCGAAAACGGTGATCGCATTTTTCTCAACGAGCGCGGCTTTGAGGTCAGCAACGCGATACTCTCGGAGCTTTTGGATTTTGATTATTAATCTATTGACAAAACCGTATAAATCGGGTAAAATAATATCACAATACTAAAGGAGATTTTAAAAATGGAAACAAACAATACAGAAAGAGAATTTTTTACCCTTGTTGACGAAGAGGGTGTAGAGAGAGAATTTGAGCTTATCGGCGCTGCTGAGCTTGACGGCAATCAGTACTACGCATTTATTCCCGCAGAGGACGATTCCGACAAGGAGTTCTGCGAGTACACGATTCTTAAGATCGTAGTTGAGGACGGCGAGGAGACACTCGTTTCCATCGACGACGATAAGGAATTCGACAAGGTTGCGGATTATTTTGACGATCTTTTTGCAAGCGAGATAGATTACGACGCTGAAAGATAATTTTTAAGTAAAAAATCCTGCGCATCCCGTGATGTCGGGTCGATTGAACCTACACTTGATTAAAGGAGCCCGAAATAAATTTGGCATTGGTTTGCAGACCTCCCGTTCTCTTCCAAGTTGACTTGTCCTTGCAAGAGGTGACGGACGTTGGGAGCAGTAAAGATGACGATAGGGCACCGCCCTGAATTACAGGGTTCTATATTTCTCGGCACACGATTGTGCGGGGGATTTGCCCAACTTCTTATAAGAGAGTTGGGCAGTTTTGTTTGTCTGCGGCAAGTGAAAAGTAAAGAGCGCGCTTTTGTAAAGCGCGCTCTTTACTTTTCTGATTTTTCTTCACTGCTTTTAACGTGGTTCTTTAATACGATATTGATGTACTGAGAAAGAGATCTGTCATCATTTTCTGCCATTTCTTTGATTTTTTCAAGGATGTCCCAATCAATAGTTATACTAATTTTTTCCTTTAAGGGTTTCATAAGGGTCCTCCTTTTTGTGATCATTTTTTATTATTATATCAAAATAAGCGAAAAAATCTTGACAAATGCAATAAAGTAGGATAAAATGATACTTGGTAGGATATTCAGGGGGAAATCGAACTAATAAGCCTCGCGGCGACATATTTTCGCGCTTTTAGCACGAATACCGCCCCGCAAGGTCTTACCTTGCTTCGCCTATCTTCGACAATATTTTAGGAGGCAAATATGAAAAAGCTTTTATCAATTTTACTTGTTATCGTTTTAGTTTCTCTTGTCGGATGCACTCTTTTACAAAAGCCCTGTGAGCATGAATTTGCAAGCAAGGTTGTTTCACCTACGTGCACAGCAGAGGGCTACACCGAGCACACCTGCTCAAAGTGCGGCGAGAGCTATCAGGACACGCCTGTAGAGAAGACCGCTCACCGCTTTAACGGCGGCGACTGTGTGGTTTGCTCATTTGCGCAGCCTACCGAGGTTATCACTGCGGACATTAGCTGGTATAGCGAGGGTCTTGCCGTATTTACGGTTACGACCGCAGAGCAGCTTGCAGGTATTGCTCAGCTCGTAAACGAGGGCAACACGCTCTCTCATATGCAGATCTATCTCGGCGCTGATATCGACCTTGGCTACAAGGCTTGGATTCCCATCGGCACGGCTGAGTATCCTTTCGGCGCGAAATTTGTGGGTAACGGACACACCATCTCAAATCTCAGAGTTTCTGTAAACGGCTCTTACGTTGGCCTTTTCGGTAACGTTATGGGTGAGCTTTCTGATTTTACAGTTAAGCACGCTTCTGTTTTCGTGCAGGGTGCTAACAAGGATATAGGTGTTGCTTGCGGTTCTACAAGTGCAAGGATTTCCGGCGTTAAGGTTGACGGCTTTATCGATGCTAAGGATTCCACAAACGTTGGCGGTATTGCAGGTTATACTTCTGCAGCGATAAGCGCGAGCCAGAGCAACACCGAGGTGGTAGGCTTGGACAAGGTTGGAGGTATAGTAGGTTACGTTTCGCTTTCCCCTGCGGTTTTTGAAAATCTTATAAATCTTGGCGACGTTTACGCCAACAACTGCGCAGGCGGTATTTTCGGCAGCGTTAACGGAACGGCTAACGTTATTTACGTTGATGAGTGCGAAAACTACGGCGATATTACGGGCAAGGCACTCGTTGGCGGTATTGCGGGCTATATTGAGGGAAAAGTAGATTCTGTTATTCAGTCCACAAAGAGCAGCGCTGTTATTTCAGGTGATTATTACGTTGGCGGTCTTGTTGGTGAGGCTGTAAACGTTGCTATTTCTAACTGCTCTAACGAGGGCTCAAGCGTTTCCGCTTCTTCTTGTTTACTTGAGGGAGATAAATATTACGCATATCTCGGCGGTTACGTCGGCAAGGGATATTCCGTTGATAATTGCGTTAACGCGGTTGAACTTACTTACCTTGCAAGAGGCAGCTACGTTGGCGGCATCGCAGGTTATCTGGAGCAGGGCGTGACGAATTGCTCGAACAGCGCGAGCATTGCTGCAGGCGACAGCACTGGCGGTATTGCGGGTTATGTTCAAACGAGCGCCGCTATGAACGTATTGGAGCTTAATAACAGCGGAAATATCACGGGTAAGTCGTACGTCGGCGGTATTGCGGGCGAATGGTATTTCAGCGCGGCTATCACGCTTGGTGAATCAAGCAACAGCGGTAAGATAGAGGGCGCTTCTAACGTTGGCGGTATCGTGGGCAAAATGGACGATACAACGGCTTCGGTTCTTACGGTTTATAATGCAAATAACACAGGCGACGTTCACGGAACTGATTGTCTTGTGGGCGGTCTTTTCGGTAACGTTTACGGCAAGGATTCTTCTTCTATTGCAAACTGCAGTGTTTCTGCGAATGTTGAGGGACTTTATCTCGTGGGCGGTCTTGTCGGTAGGACGTACAGCGTTATTATAACGAATTCCTCTAACGAGGGCTCTACTGTTTCTGCAACGGGCTTTGTTATCGAGGGTGAGGAAAATCACGCTTATCTCGGCGGTTACGTCGGTTACGGTTACAAGGTATCCAACTGCGTAAACGACGTTGATATTACATATACTTCTTTGGGCAGCTATATTGGCGGTATTGCGGGCTTTGCAATTAATTCCGTTTCGGGCTGCACGAATAACGGAGATATTTCTGCCATCAATTCAACCGACGTTGGCGGTGTTGTTGGTATGATGAATATGAACACACATCACAACGTAACACATAGTGATCTTGCTAATACGGGTAACGTTACGGGTAAGTCAAACGTCGGCGGTGTTGTAGGTGCGATTTATCAGAGTGTAAACGTGGCACCGGGGTGTAATGCAGATTGGTATTCTCGTGGAGAACCACCGAGAACGCTTACGGTTAATACTACCATAAATAGCTTTTCTAATTTGGGAAGTATTATAGGTGAAACAAACATAGGTGCTGTTATAGGATATATTGCAGTTGATAATACGCATTATTATAGACATAGATTGTGCTATTATCCCGGAGATCACGATCATATAGGGTACAGCAAAGTTACGGCAAGTGATATGAAGAATGATGGTACGGTTAATGGTAACAGCAACGTTGGAGAAGTGTTCGGTTATTTCTGGTCGGATACGGGTTCTACTCTCGATAATTACACCGTTACAGGCAAGGTAACTGTGAACGGTGCAGAGCTTGAGGGCACTTATGACGTTGGCGCGAATACGAACCTTACGCTCAGCGAGAGGGTTGGGCCCGAAACTGAGGTTGAGGGCGGCGACGCGGCTGCAGAATAATTTTATATTGATTTGATAAAGGGCAGGGGCTTCCCCTGCCTTTTTGCGCGTCTGCTAAATCGGGCTTTATCGGAGAGTTACAAAATGAAAATGTTACTTTTTTCGAGAAAAAAGTAACCAAAAAAGCTTTAATCAGCTATCGCGGCAATAGCCGAGAGGTTTGTGCTAAGTCCACAGATTTCGCGCAAATTACGAGTTGGAATTCTGCGACTCCCAACTCAATCGTTTTGCAGCCTTGTTGCAAAACGTGTAATTTGCTACATTATACGCAGCCGCTTTGCGTGTGATATGGCTATGATTAGCAATAGCAAATCGTTATGTTCCGCACGCGGAACGATTTGCGCGAACTTTGTTTATAAAAGCA
>CAZLIB010000073.1:0-6296 GCA_964559465.1 uncultured Lachnospiraceae bacterium | reverse complement strand
ATTGTGAAGCCCTGGGGAACGGGAAGACCGATGTTGGTCATTTCAGCGAGGTTCGCACCCTTACCGCCGAGGATCTCACGCATGCTTGCATTACCTTCTGTAAAGAGGTAACAATACTTTTTTGCCATTTTTGATTCCTCCAAAAAATAATATAAAAATATTTTTATAAGCGATGTAAGACTTGTCCGCAAAAATTGCAAGACAATAAGGCATACAAAACGTATGCCAAGCGTTAAATACGCTTATTCCACCCGACATTATACCATAAAATTCTCATTTTGAATATAGTTTTTTAACATTTTTCATTCATCATTTGTAAATATTTTGTTAACAAATTCATTTTTTGACAAAAATATGAATTTTATTCATATTTTGTTGGAATATTCGAGAAAAATTCTTTGACAAATATAATATTTTATGATATAATATAACGTCAAAACTTTAGATCAGGAGGAGCTTATGGTAAAAATCACGTCTATTGATGCTAATTCAAGAGCACAAAAAGCAGGTTTGCTTAAGGATGATATTCTCGTTTCCATAAATGGCAGAGAGATCAATGACGTTCTTGATTATAGATTTCATCTTGCCAATAAAACACTTGATATTTGTGTTTTAAGAAATGACATTGAGAATCATTTTGAAATAGTGAAGCAAGAATATGACGATATCGGGCTTGATTTTGAAACACCTCTGATGGATAAAAAGCACTCCTGCGAAAATAAATGTATTTTCTGCTTTATCGACCAGCTTCCGAAAGGACTTCGCAAATCACTATACTTTAAGGATGACGATTCACGTCTTTCATTCCTGCACGGAAACTATATAACTCTCACAAACCTTGATGAGAAAGATATTGATAGAATTATTGAGATGCATATTTCTCCCGTGAACGTTTCCGTTCACACAACAAATCCCGAGCTTCGGGTTAAAATGATGAAAAATAAACGCTCGGGTGAGGTTCTTTCATACCTTAAGAAATTTGCAGACGCCGGTATTCATATCTGCGGTCAGATAGTTCTTTGCAAGGGCATTAATGACGGTCCAGAGCTTCAACGATCAATGGAAGATTTGACTTCATATATTCCTGCGCTTCAAAGCGTTTCGATTGTTCCTGCAGGAAAAACGAAGTTTAGGGATAATCTTTACCATCTTGAAAGCTTTACTTCAAGGGACTGCCGAGAGGTTATAGCGCAGGTGGAGAAATATGCAGACGAGTGCCTTGAAAAATTCGGATCGAGAATCTTCTTCTGCTCTGATGAGTTCTATCTTAAGGGCGAGCTTCCTTTGCATGATGATGAATATTATGAGGGGTATGCACAAATAGAAAACGGTGTGGGTATGCTTACATCGCTCCTCACTGAATTCGGTGTTGAAGCCGGATACATATCAGAATATCTTGAAAATTATAAAGGCCCGCGCAGCATATCTGTAGCAACAGGTATGGCTGCATATTCTCAGATTAATGATATGTGTAATAAGCTTTGTAATCTCATTGACGGTCTTAAAATCGAAGTACATCCAATAGTAAACAATTTTTTTGGTCATGAAATCACAGTATCGGGACTTTTGACGGGCGTCGATATTTATGACCAGTTGAAAGACAAAAAGCTTTATGACGAGCTTATTCTCCCGCCAAACGTACTTCGAGCCGAAGGTGATTTATTCCTTTGCGGAATGAGTTTGGAAGAGCTCTCTGAAAAGCTCAACATTAGAATTAAACTTTCAGGCAATGACGGAGCAGGCTTTATTTCAGCTCTGCTTGGTGTGTAGTAAGGAGGTATAAATATGGCAAAACCTATTGTAGCTATTGTTGGCAGACCAAACGTTGGCAAAAGCACGCTTTTTAATAAACTCATAGGCGAGCGCCGTTCGATCGTAGAGGACACTCCCGGTGTAACTAGAGATAGAATCTACGGTGAAACAGAATGGTGCGCCAAAAAGCTCGTTATAATCGATACGGGCGGTATCGAGCCCAAGACAAACGATGTTATTCTTAAACAGATGCGTTTCCAGGCGCAGATCGCCATTGATACGGCTGACGTGATAATCTTTATGTGCGACGTGAGAACAGGTCTTACGGCGGACGACAGAGATATTGCAACAATGCTCAAAAAGAGTGGAAAACCGATCGTTCCTTGTATCAATAAATGCGACAGCGTTGGACAAGTACCCTATGAATTCTATGAATTTTATGAGCTTGGCTTCGATTGTGATCCTGTTGCGGTATCTTCTGTTCACGGCACAGGCAGCGGCGATCTTCTTGATGCTGTTATTGAAGCACTCCCCGAAGATGTGGATTTTGAGGACGAGGATGACGACAGCATCAAGGTTGCGGTAATCGGAAAACCCAACGCGGGAAAATCCTCAATAATCAACAGATTTATCGGCGAGGATCGCCTTATCGTTTCCAATATCGCAGGTACTACTCGTGACGCGGTCGATACAAAAGTTGAAAATGAATACGGAAAATTCACTTTCATTGATACTGCGGGCATCAGACGCTCATCCAAAATCAACGATAAAATTGAAAAATATAGCGTTCTGCGCGCCCATATGGCAGTCGAAAGAGCAGATGTTTGTCTTATTCTTATAGATGCGAACGAGGGCATAACCGAGCAGGATGAAAAGATTGCAGGTATCGCCCACGAAGCAGGAAAGGCATCAATCGTTATCGTTAACAAATGGGATAGCATTGAAAAGAACAACAGTACTGTAAATGAATTTACCAGAGATATAAATACTGCTCTTGCTTATATGAGTTATGCTCCCATTCTCTTTGTATCAGCTAAAACAGGACAGCGCGTAAGAGAGATTTATAAGCATATTCAGTATGTTTACAATCAGACTAACACAAGAATTCCCACGGGTATGCTCAATGACGTTCTCGGTGAAGCGACAATGCGCGTTCAGCCCCCGTCAGATAAGGGCAGACGTCTTAAGATCTACTATATGACCCAGGTAAGCGTTGCACCTCCTACATTTGTTATCTTTTGTAATGATGTCGAGCTTTTCCATTTCTCATATAGGAGATATATTGAAAACTGTATTCGTGAAACGTTTGGATTTAAGGGAACTCCCATTCACATTAATATAAGAGCGAAGGGAGATGACAAGTAATGTTTATTGATAAGATACAGATCTACATTAAGGCAGGTGACGGCGGTAATGGTGCCATTTCCTTCAGACGTGAAAAGTACGTTGCAAAGGGTGGTCCCGACGGTGGTGACGGCGGTCACGGCGGAAATATTGTTTTTCGCATTGACGAGGGTTCAAATACCTTGCTTGCATTTCGCTACAAAAGAAAGTTTATAGCTGAAAATGGCGGTAACGGCAAGGGTGCAAAGTTTCATGGAGCAACCGCTGATGACGTAATAATCATGGTTCCTCGCGGTACACTTATAAAGGATGCTGAAACAGGAAAAATTATCAAGGACATGTCCGATGATAATGACTTTATCTGCTGTAAAGGCGGCAGAGGCGGTTGGGGAAATAAGCATTTTGCCACTCCTACACGTCAGGTTCCCAACTTTGCCAAAAACGGTACCAAGGGCGAGGAAAAAGAGGTTATACTTGAGCTTAAAATGCTTGCAGACGTTGGTATAATCGGTTATCCCAGCGTTGGTAAATCTTCAATTTTGTCGCGCATTAGCTCTGCAAGGCCTAAGATCGCAGACTACCATTTTACAACTCTTTCACCAAACCTTGGTGTTGTATCTACCGGTGGTGAAAGCGGATTTGTTGCTGCAGATATTCCCGGTCTTATTGAAGGCGCGGCAGAGGGTGCAGGACTTGGTCACGCATTCCTTCGCCATATCGACCGTTGCCGACTTCTCTGGCACGTTGTTGATATATCCTGCTTTGAGGGTAGGGATCCCATTGAGGACATTATCAAGATCAATACGGAGCTTGAAAAATACAGTCCCGAGCTTGCCGAAAGAAAGCAGATAATCGTAGCTAATAAAGTGGATGCGCTTGATAATGAGCTTGTTGATATTGCTTCATTTGAGAAGTTCGTTAAGGAAAACGGTTGGCAACTTATGTACGTTTCTGCTGCTACGGGCGAAGGTCTTTCAGAGCTTATAAGCTATTCAGCTGAGGAACTAAAGGAGCTTCCTCCCATGACTATCTATGAAGCGGAATACGATCCCGAAGACGCTTATGTAGGTGGCGGTAAGGAAACCGCCATTCACAAGGAAAACGGTGTTTATATCGTTGAAGGCGATTGGCTCTTCAATCTTATGGGTCAGATCAACTTTTCTGATAACGAATCACTAAATTATTTCCAAAGAATTCTTTACAGAAGCGGAATTTTTGAGGAGCTTGAAAAGCACGGCTGTGTTGACGGAGATACTGTTTCAATTTACGGTTTTGAATTCGATTTTGTTAAATAAAAATTTAGGAGGACAATACTTATGAATATCTGGCATGACATTGATCCAAGAGAAATAACTCCCGAGGAATTTACTGTAGTTATTGAGATCCCCAAAAACTCACAGTGTAAATATGAGCTTGACAAGGAAACAGGTCTTATCAAGCTTGACAGAGTTCTTTACACCTCTACACACTATCCTGCAAACTATGGATTTATTCCGAGAACTTATGCGGATGACAAGGACCCTCTTGACGTTCTTGTACTTTTCTCACCCGAAATTTACCCTTTGACACTTTGCAAGGTAAGACCCATTGGTGTTGTTCGAATGGTTGACGGCGGCGACATTGATGACAAAATCATAGGTGTGCTTGTAAATGATCCCACAGCTAAGGATTATCATTCAGTAAATGACCTTCCTTCACATATGTTCGATGAAATAATGCATTTCTTTAAGGTTTATAAGCAGCTTGAGAATAAAAAGACAGCGGTTAAATCTCTTTATGATAGGGATAAGGCAATTGAAATTATACAGCAAGCGATTGATGATTATAACGAAATGTTTACAAACTAAAACAAAAGACCAATGGATTTCCATTGGTCTCTATTTTATTGAAAATTAGAATATGATATTCCAAAGCTTTGTGCATATTTTTCTGCAAATGAGTTTTTAACACAATAAATTGTAAGAGATTTGGAGCATCCGTCAAAAGCTCCGTAGCCGATTTCTGAAACGTTTTCCGAAACATATACAGTGGTCAGAGCATAGCACCCGTAAAATGCAAACCAATCAATTTCTGTGCAGCTTGAGGGCAGTGTAACGCTCTTTACCTTTAAGTCCGCAAAGGCGTTTTCGCCGATCTTCAAAACAGGGAGCTGTTCAATCTTATTGGGTATCTGTACGCTTGTCTGCTTACCGTTATATTTGGTAATTGTTACACCACCGTTTTCAATAATATATTCGAATTCGGATTTTTCTTCTGTTGTGACGTTTTCGCTTTCATCCTTTTCATTGTCCGGTGTAGAAGTATTCTCGCTATCGTCTTTCTTATCATTCAAATTAATGATTGAATTAAGTAATTCTGATTGCTTGTTCAATTTTTCTTTAAGAGAATCGATTTCTGTCTGATAATTATTTTTGATGGTTTCTTCAATTTTGGCATTTATCTGACGACCGCCGATAAATACCGAAACAGCAACTATTGCCAAAAACAAAATTAGTGAGCTGAGTTTGATTGAATTCATAAATATTAAACCTCCGTTATTTTAATAGTTACTAAACTATATTTATAACGGAGGAAAAATATTACTATTTAATCTCAAAATCTTGTGGTTCGGTGACCATAAATGCCTCAAGACAAGTATTACCTTCAGTATTAACTGTCTTGAAATAGAAGGTGTTGCCGTCCTGAACTCTATGCACGGCTATTTCATCATTGTAAATAGCACCCTTGATGAATGACATCATCAATTCCTTTACCCTGTAATTTTCAGGAGAGGGAAGAAAGTCGACCAACATATTGGGGTAATGCGTGTTGTTCATATGCTTATTGTAATCTATATCGCTATAAACGATCTTGCGGTTTGCAACAAACTCAAGCTGTTTATCGGTAGGGAACTTGATTTTTCTTGGCATGTCGACCTTAAGTGACTCCTCATCAACAAAATTGTTTTCGAATTTAGTTACCGGAAGAAGCTTGTGTTCTTCGGTATCAACAAGGCACCAAGTAGTAAGTGCATCTGCTATAATCGTATCACCTTTTTTTACGCAAAAGCTTCTGTAAAAGGTAAATCCCCTTGACTCAATACCCGTCCACGTTTCAACAGTAATATCATCGTAAGCATGTGCGGGTTCATAAAAGCGCATATATACCTTTGAAAGTATAAAAGCTTGGTGAAGCACGTCACGGATGTATTCAAGGTTGGG
>CAZLIB010000072.1:0-6383 GCA_964559465.1 uncultured Lachnospiraceae bacterium | reverse complement strand
TGACTTCGGTGGTCCGAATCCACCATCCCCCACCAGAGAAAGCACTTGCGAACGCAAGTGCTTTTTCACGGAACTTTAAATTTGCATGTTAGTGTTTTTTTCATATATCCTTTTTTCATAGTTTTCCAACAAAAAACCGACCCTTTGGGTTGGTTTTTTGTTTTATTATTTATTTGTTACAGTCAATGATCTCGCCCACAAGCTCGGGTGTTACAAAGTCACACACGAACACGCAGGGTGCCGCCTTGCCATCCTTCAAAAGCTCTGAAAGCGCAGGATTTATCAGCTTTGCGGTGGTTGGCGCGTGCATTGGAGGAAAGCCCTCTTTAAGATAGCAGCTTGTGAAATTAAGCACGAGGTCATATTTTGGAACGTAAGCCCTTGAAAATGCCACCTTAATACTTGCTATTTTTGCTTCTATATCGCTTATCGCATAGTAATCCTGCACGAAAAGCTCGCCAAGCTCAAACCACGTCGAATCCTGCCATCCTGCATTTGCGGGAACACCAAGCGACGAGTTTGCATAGCGCGAAATGATATGCGCCTTGCTGCGTGCCTCGCCGACGGACGAGGGAACACTCGTGCCGCTTGACAGATGCGAACCGAGGTGCTGAGAAAGCGCGCTTTCAACGGCACTCTCAAATGAAACGGTCGGCTCCTCTGCATCTGCGTCCTCTTTTATGGAAATAATAACGAATTCAGAGGGATGCTCGCTTAAAAATGCTTCGATATCGATAAGCACCTCTGCAAACGACAGCTTCTGGTCTACAAAGCTATGAACCACTGCAAGCTCATCCTTGTGAAGCTGCAGGCGCACGTCAAAAAAGCGCACACCCATCTCAAGCTGCTCGCTTATGGTGTACGATTGGCATTTTCCCGAAACTCCGAGGAAGGAGTAAAGCGCGCCGCTATCGTGCGTACCGGGAATATATATTTCGTTAAGACTCGTGCTATCGTCAAGCTGAGCCATCCAGTCAGATCTTATATCGTCATCAGTCAGCTCGCGTGCGCCAACACTCGAGTTTGCAATTCCAAGCATTACAAGCACGGCTGCCAGAGCCACGCCGAGCAGGATCAAAAGTCCTATCAACACGTTTCTGAGCCACATATTAGCCTCTCTATATTATGTATTCGGTAATTTATTTATATCATATTTAAATTTACTTGTCAATAGTTGCATTTGCTCTTGAAAAAATTAGAATTATATTGTATAATTGTCATATATGCGGTTAAACCGAGGATTTAGGAGAAAAAGATGGAGATCAAAAAAATAGTTATTACGGGCGGTCCTTGCGCGGGCAAGACAACTGCTATGAACAGAATACAGGGTGCTTTTTCAAAGCTTGGCTATACGGTGCTTTTTGTACCCGAAACCGCAACTGAGCTTATCACGGGCGGTGTTGCTCCTTGGACCTGTGGCACAAACGTTGAATACCAGAAGTGCCAGATGCAGCTTCAGCTTGAAAAGGAGAGAATTTTCACACAGGGCGCGCTTACAATGCCTGTTGAAAAGATACTTCTTGTTTGTGATCGCGGCGCGCTTGACAATAAGGCGTATATGACTGATGCGGATTTCGATCTTGTGCTTGAGGGCGTTGGACATAACGAGGTCGAGCTTCGCGATAGCTATGATGCGGTATTCCACCTTGTAACTGCCGCAAAGGGAGCAGAGGAGTTCTACACACTTGAAAATAACGGTGCAAGAACAGAAACTGTTGAACAAGCAGTAGCTCTTGATGATAAGCTTATTGCCGCGTGGACGGGTCATCCCCACTTAAAGATAATCGACAACAATACTGATTTTGAGGTAAAGATCAAGCGCTTGCTCACTGAAATGTCATCATTCCTTGGCGAGCAGGGTCCCTGCGACGTTAAGAGAAGGTTCCTTATTGATCATCCCGATATTGATATGCTTGAAAATCTCTCTAACTGTCAGCGCGTTGAGATAATCCAGACCTATCTTATGGCACAGGAGGGCGAAGAAAACCGTGTGCGCCAGAGAGGTGTTGACGGAAACTATATTTATTTCCAGACAAGAAAGAGAAAGGGAGTGCGTCTTGAACGCAGACTTTCAAAGGATGCATATATTCGACTTCTTATGGAAGCTGATCCTGCGTGCCGTCCCATCAGAAAAACGAGATATTGTCTTACTTATAAAAATCAGTATTTTGAAATAGACGTTTACCCGTTCTGGCACGATAAGGCGATTATTGAGATCGAGCAGTGCGGAGAGGGAAGCGATATTGTTTTTCCCGAATTTGTCAACGTTATCCGTGAGGTTACCGAGGACGAGGCATATAAGAATATTACGCTTGCAAAGATAAGATAATAAAAAATCGCACCCACGGGTGCGATTTTTGTTTGTAATTTTGATTATTCAATCCCAAGCACCTTATAGCCCTGCGCTTCAACGGTTGCCTTAAGTGTCGCATTGTCAACGGGAGCGGTGAGTGTGAGGGTCGCTTTCTTTTCAACGTGGCTTGGGATTACGTTCTCAACGCCATTGATAGCTTCAAGGGCTTTTTTAACGTGCGCCTCGCAGTGTGGGCACATCATACCTTGAATTTTGATAGTTTTAGTCATTTTTTTAAATTCCTTTACTTTGTGTTTTTTATATATCTTAACAAGATTAAGTCGCAGTGCGTTCGTTACGACGCAGAAGCTTGATAAGCTCATCGCCGCCGCGCCTATCATGGGTGTAAGAGTTATTCCCAACGGAATAAGCGCGCCTGCCGCAAGCGGTATTCCAAGGCAGTTATAGAAGAACGCCCAGAACAAGCTCAATTTTATGTTGTTAAGCGT
This sequence comes from uncultured Lachnospiraceae bacterium, assembly GCA_964559465.1. GTDB lineage: Bacteria > Bacillota > Clostridia > Oscillospirales > CAG-272 > RGIG4608. The sequence goes on along the minus strand of CAZLIB010000072.1, from coordinate 3,581 downwards.
TGCGCGTGAGAGCTTTATTGCCGCGGGCAGATCTGCCATATTGCTTTTGATAAGAACGATATTGGCGCTGTCGATAGCGATATCTGTGCCGCTTCCGATCGCGATACCCGTGTCGGCGGCGGTAAGCGCGGGAGCATCATTGATGCCATCACCTACCATTGCTACTTTACCATGAGCTTTAAGCTCTTTGATTACTTTTTCTTTGCCGTCTGGAAGCACGCCTGCCACGACCTCATCAACGCCCGCTTCCTTTGCAATAGCGCGTGCGGTGCGCTCGTTGTCGCCTGTGAGCATAACGGTCTTAATACCTATATTTTTAAGCTCTGCGATCGCCTCGCGCGCGTCGGGCTTTATTGTGTCGGCAACGGCTATTATACCAAGTGTTCTATCATTTTGTGCAAAGAACATTGGCGTTTTGCCGTTTTCCGCAAGTGTTGCTGCCTGCGATTTGAGAGCATCGGAAAGGGAAGCGTGTTGTGAAATAAACGCCTCGTTTCCACCTCTTACGGTTGCTCCTTCTATTTCACCCTCAAGTCCGTTGCCCGAAACCGCACGGAAGCTTGAAACCTCAAATGCAGCCGCGGAATTTTCTTCTCCGTAGCTTAAGATAGCGCGTGAGAGGGGATGCTCGCTCTGCTTTTCGAGCGAATAAGCAAGCGATAAAAACTCATATTTATCAATTTCTTCGGCGCAGATAACATCTGTTACCATAGGAGTGCCTTGTGTGATCGTTCCTGTCTTGTCAAGCGCGACTACTTTTATTTTGCCTGCTTCTTCAAGAGAGGTCGCATTTTTGAACAAAATACCGTTTTTAGCGCCGACCCCGCTTCCTACCATAATGGACACGGGTGTTGCGAGCCCCAGTGCGCAAGGACAGCTTATAACAAGAACCGAAATTGCTCTTGTAAGAGAAAAGCCAAGGTCCTTGCCAAGAACAGTCCATATAATAAATGTAACAATAGCAATTCCGATAACGGTCGGAACGAAAATTCCCGAAACCTTGTCGGCGATTTTAGCGATGGGCGCTTTGCTTGAAGAAGCGTCGCTTACCATCTTGATGATGCGCGAGAGCATCGTTTCATCGCCGACATCTGTTGCGCGGCATTTTAAGAATCCCGAACGGTTTACCGAAGCAGAATAAACGCTATCACCGACGGTCTTATCAATGGGAATGCTCTCGCCTGTGAGTGCGCTTTCGTCAAGGGCGCTTTCGCCCTCGATAATAATACCGTCAACGGCAACGCTCTCACCCGGACGAACTGTAAACACGTCGCCAACACGCACCTCGCTTATCTTGACGGAAAGCTCCTTTCCGTCGCGGATAACGGTAGCGTTTTCGGGGGCGAGGGAAGTGAGCTTGTCAAGCGCTTCTGTCGTTTTGCCCTTTGCTATCGCCTCAAGCATCTTACCAAGCGTGATAAGCACGAGTATCATTGCCGCGGATTCAAAATAAAGCCCATGCAAAAGCTCCAATTTTTCGGGATTGCCAATCATCATATGATCAAGCGAAGGATCGGTCATTTGAAAAACGAGCACAGCACTGTAGATAAATGACGCACCCGATCCAAGAGCTACAAGCGTATCCATATTGGGCGCGAGCTTGATTGCCGACTTAAAACCGCTAATGAAGAATTTTTTATTTATCACCATTATGATGATGCAAAGGAGCATCTGGAAAATAGCGATCCCGATGGGGTTGCCCGCAAAAAAGTCGGGTAGAGGGAAGTCCCACATATTGTGTCCCATTGCTACGTACATCAGCACGAGCAGAAACGAAAGAGAAACGAAAAATCGCACCGTTAGGGCGTTTATTTCGTCACTTGCCTTATCTTTATTTGTTTTTTGGTTTGCTTTTTGTGTTTTTGAGTCTGCAGGAGACGCACCGTAGCCCGCTTTTGTAACGGCGTTGATTATTTCCGCTTCGGTTGCGCTTCCGTCCACCTCCATCGAGTTGGTGAGAAGATTTACAGAGCAGACTGTAACGCCGTCAATGGCGGAAACCGCCTTTTCAATGCGTGCCGAGCACGCCGCGCAGCTCATTCCTCTTATGTTATATTTTTTCAATTTATCACCTTCTGACAGATATATTATATACTAATTTCTCCAAAAAATCAAGTATAAAAAAACTATTGCATTTTTTGGTTATTAGTGTTATAATGCTATTCACAGAGACGTTGCGTTTACTTTTGTCTTTAGGAGAAATGTTATGAAGAAAATATCATTATTGTTTATAGCTTTGATGCTCGTTTGCTCTTTGACACTCACTTCCTGCGATTTGTCAAATCCATATCAATATACACTTGATGCAAGCGGAGAGGGATATTCCGTATCCGCAACAAAATATCCTCTTGTCTTTTATATAGAAGCATTGGTGATACCCTCTGAGCATAACGGGCTTCCCGTTACGTCCGTTGCTGACGGCGGTTTTGCCGGTTGGGATGGTTTTTTCGGCGTGATCATACCCGAAACGGTCCAAAAGATCGGCTCGTATGCCTTTGGTTCTTGTGACGCACTTTCTTATGTCTATGTTGAAAGCGGAACAAAAATGATAGACGGTTATGCATTTGCCAACTGTATGATGCTTGAGGAGATAATTCTTCCAAGCACGATAGAGAGTATTGGTATATGTGCGTTTGGTCTTTGTACCTCGCTTGAAAAGATCACCTTTAACGGTACAATATCTCAATGGAATTCCATTGAAAAGAGCGAGGGCTGGCATGAGGACGCAGGAGTTGACGGTGAATTTGTAGTTGTGTGTACGGACGGTGTGATTGCAGTGCCGGGTTATACCACTATGCTACCGGATATTGAATAGTAAAAAATAAAGACCCGATGAAAACATCGGGTCTTGTTTTTTTTAAGCCTTGTTTGCAGAACCGAAAAGCTCAATCTTTTCACGAACTGTTGCCTTGATTGCTTCAACACCGGGAGCAAGGAGCTTTCTGGGGTCGAAGCCTTTTCCCTGAAGATCCTTACCCTCTTCAACATACTTTCTTGTTGCGGCTGCAAAAGCAAGCTGGCATTCTGTATTAACGTTGATCTTGGAAACACCAAGGTCAATAGCTTTTTTGATCATATCAGCAGGAATACCCGTGCCACCGTGAAGAACAAGGGGCATAGAGCCTGTTTTTTGCTGAATAGCATCAAGTGTATCAAATGAAAGGCCGGGCCAGTTGGCGGGGTACTTGCCGTGAATGTTGCCGATGCCTGCTGCAAGCATTGTGACGCCGAGATCGGCGATCATCTTGCACTCTGCAGGATCCGCGCATTCGCCTGCACCGATCACACCGTCTTCCTCTCCGCCAATAGAGCCAACCTCTGCTTCAAGAGAGAGACCAAGCTCGCCTGTGATTCTTACAAGCTCCTTTGTCTTTTCAATGTTTTCTTCGATAGGGTAGTGTGAACCGTCGAACATAACTGATGAGAAGCCCGCTTCGATGCAAGCAAGTGCGCCCTCATAGGAGCCGTGGTCAAGGTGAAGGGCAACGGGAACCGTGATGCCAAGTCCCTCGATCATACCGTTTACCATACCAACGATGGTCTTGTAGCCGCACATATATTTTCCCGCACCCTCGGAAACG
>CAZLIB010000071.1:0-6443 GCA_964559465.1 uncultured Lachnospiraceae bacterium | reverse complement strand
GAAATTGCTTTCACTGGAACCTGAATCCAGCGCGTCTGCCAATTCCGCCACATCTGCATTACACTAAATAATTATATCACAATATTTGTAAAAGTCAAGGCAAATTTTGCCGTCTATAAAATAAAAATTTTGCCGTCTATAAAATAAAAATCGGAGCGCAAAGGCTCCGATTTTCTTAAGTTTTATTTCAAAATTCTCCCCACACGGTTCATCATAGCAATTTTGTGCTCCATCATACTGTGAGCATATCGGTTCAGCGTTATGTTCGGATTCTTATGTCCAAGTATCTCCGAAAGTGTCTTAACGTCCATTCCGCACTCCAGCGCGCGTGTGGCAAAGGTATGCCGCAGAGCATGGAAGCCCCTGTGTTCAATCTTAAGACGGCGCAGCATAGCAGAAAATATCTTTTGATACCCACGTACGGAGCACTCCCCGTCGGGATTTGATATAACGTACTCGTATTTACTCACCTTTTTTAGTGCACGCAAATAAGGAATAAGCTGTCGTGGCATGGGTATCACACGCCTTGAACTAACCGTTTTTGGAGTGTCCAAAATTTTTATGCATCTTCCGTTTTCATAAAAATCACGGCAGGTAGCATTTACACTGATAGTTCCCTTTTTCATATCAATATCACTCCATTTTAGCGCCATCAGCTCACCTATTCTCAGACCTGTGTACAGACATATCAAAATACCGATCTTCTTGTTATGCGGAGCTCGCAATATCTCAGCCTCGATCTTCTTTTGCTCGACAAGAGTGAAGCACGCTGTTTCCTTTGTCACAATTTTAGGCCGTATTATACGATTAGCATACTGAGTCTCCACCATACCTATATCAACGGCAAAGCGCAAGGATTTTTGAATAACGCTAATTATCGTACCAAGCGTGCTTGCTGAAAGTCCGCCTCCCGTACGCGCATTTCCACTTCGACTCAATTCCACAATAAACCCTTGTAAAACGGGCAGTGTTAGCTCTGAAAGCTCGTATTTTCCAAGATGTGGAGCAAGGTGTATCCTCACTATAATGGAATAATTAATAAACGTTTTCTCTTTAACACTCGGTTTTACGTAATAATTCAACCACTGATCAAGCCATTCTTCATACTTCATAATAATTCTCCTTTCGTAATATATGGCATTGATATTATAACATTTCCTTTTTTTTACTTTGAATCAATAATTGTTGATTTTTTAAAAATCCATTTACATATTCGACATAATTTGATATAATGCTCCTATAATTTGCCAAGGGGGGTGATGTTGTGTTAAAGGAATTTTTCGGCTTTGGTGGGTATACAAGGGAGCCGGAGGGATATATGTCTTGGCAGCACCTCACAGCCGTTACCGTTTATATGATAATTATGGTGGCACTCGCAATCTATTTTGGAAAAAAATACAGAAATGCAGAAGTAAATGCTAAAAATAAGGTTCTGCTTTGGGCTGCAATTCTTATCGACGGCTTTGAGCTCATTAAAATCGTGCTTGGCTGTATTAACTCCAATGATCCATTTGATTGGCTCTACAATCTTCCCCTTTTTCTGTGCAGTATCCAGCTGATCACCATCCCTATTGCTGCGCTTTCAAAGGGCAGACTTAAAGAAGCTTCTCTTGATTTCGTATTTATTTTCGGACTTCTTGGTGCGGTGCTTGGAACATACCTCGCAGGAAACAACTATTCTGCTTATCCCGTGCTTTCTTTTGATAATGTCATTTCGGGAATTACACACTCTATATCCGGCTTTTGTGCGCTTTATATTGTTATCTCCGGTATGCAGAGTATGAAAAAGAAAAACATTCCGATTACGTTTGCAATTATGCTTGGCTTTGGTGTTGCGGCATATATCGCCAATGTTACTCTTGATTACAACTATATGTTCCTTATGCGTGGTGATGGAACTCCCTACGATATCCTTTATAATCTTGTCGGCGGCAACCCCGTGATCTATCCGATAATGGTGATCGTACTGTTTATCGTATACATATCTCTCTTTTACGGAATATATTTTATCATTAGCAAGAAAAAGAAAGTACATAATTAAAAAAAGGCCTCACGCTGTTCGTGAGGTCTTTTTTTGCAAATTATTCAATTAAAGAAAAGAGCAGAGTCATCATTTCTCTGTGAGTAACCACCGTATGATCGGGCACGACAAGTATTTCAGACTGATATTTTCCCGATTGTTCGGTTTCAATATATACCGTTTTAAGTCCCGCCCCGTGCGCGCCGAGAACGTCGTCGTGAAGGTCGTTTCCAACGTAATAGCTATCGCTTGCAGATATCGAAAATTTGTCAAAGGCAATATCAAATATCTCACCGCACGGTTTTTTTACACCGGCATCACTGGAAATAAGAATACCGTCAAATAGAGGCGTCAAGCCCACCTCGTCAAGCTCGTCAAGAGTAAAGCAGCTCTGCGCGTTTGAAACGAGATACACCCCCGCCCCTCTTCCCTTAAGTCCCTTAAGCATTTCAATAACGTAAGGAAAAAGTGTTATCCTCTCTCTTGAATAAAGACGGAACTTTCTTGCAAATTCAGGAGCTTTCGCCTTGTCAATGCCGTGATTTTCAAGCATCTCCTCAAAGACGCAAAGCAGATCGAATTCAAAGAATTTGTGCTCTCTCGCTTCGTAATATCTTTTGCAGATATCCTTGTATTCCCTCTTGATTTTTGCACCCGCATCTGCTCCTTCGCCGAGCAAAATAGCACAATTCTCCCACAGGGACGCCTTTTCCTCGTCAGTCCATATGTCAAGCAACGTTCCGTAAAGGTCAAATAAAAAATTCATAATTCTCCTCTTACCAAATAAACGGCAGCATTCTGTATTTTACTTTTTTCTTGTATTCGTCATATCCCTCAAGCTCGCGCGAAAGCACTTCTTCCTCATTTTTGATGCGCATAGCAATTATTATGGGGTATGCTAAAAATACAACGAATGAAACGAGTGAGCCAAGCACAAGTGGCATTGCCAAAAACAGCAAAACAGTTGCAAAATACATAGGGTGACGAACAATTCCGTAAAGCCCCGTCGATATCACCTTTTGCCCCTCAACCACCTTGATAGTTCTTGAAAGATACGCGTTTTCGCGCAATACCTCTGCATAAAGAGCATATGCGACAACAAACACAACCGCCGCGCAAATATTCACCGCAAACGGAAGCTTTATCCAGGAAAATCTGAAATCAAGTCCCGCAAGAACAAAGCCAAGTATAAACATAAGTCCCGAAAGCTTTACGACTATGCTCTGCTCCCTCTCCTTCTCCTTGGCGTCAAGACGGCTCGCAAGAAGCGAAGGACTTTTCACCATCATAACTATTCCCGCAATAAACATCGGCACGAAAAGTATTGCCATAAGCAACCAACCGCCCGTGAAGAAAAGTGTGCCCGCGGGCAAAAATATCAGCGCACCGACAAGAACAACTCCAAGAGTAAATTTAAGTATTGCCTGTATGAATAATTTAAGTGTCATAAATTCTCCTTATCTCTCGCAAAGGTATTTGTATGCAACTATTCTGTATGAGGGCTTTTCCCTCTCGCGATAAATTATGCTGTGATGTAAAGGCGGCATACCTGCCCCTTTGTATTCTTCAAGAAATGCTCTCCACGCATCCTTGTCAAAATCGCGCTTTTCGCTCTCCATTATCTGCCCTGCCAAACCGAGATATGAAAGAAAAGCATCCTTCGCATCCTCTCTTATACTCGCAGAGCTGATAAAAGCCTCAAAAAGCGCTTTTATCGAAAAGTCCTCTCGCTTCCACGCGCCAAGATTTACACGGCAAACGTCATCTGAAATCCGTTCAAAAAGAGGCTCATCACTAACGGATACAGAGCTATATTCCTCTTCAAGATAAACGCGTGCGCGATCAAGATCGGATAGGAGATGCTCTGCGCCAAACGCTGCCTGATAGCAGAGCTTCACTGCGTCCTGATATTGCATTGAAGAGTGCCTTTCAAGTTGTTCTTTAAAATAAATATCAAAGCTCAATGCCCTGCCCCCTTTTTCTTAGTCGTATATACTTATACTATCAAACAAGCGATAAAAAGTCAACAAAAACCGCCCCGAAAAATCGGGGCGGTGATATATTATTATTTTATTTCCAACCAAGGTTCCAAACGGAAAGACGGTCTTTATTGGAGCTGGAATTAGAAGGACAGTTGTTAGTAATTTTGATTACAAAATCACCCTCAATAGCTTCGTCGAGAACCCAATGCAATTCATAACACTTAGTTTGTTCAGCGTTTAAGTTTTCAACTGTTTTACTTGCAACAACATTGCCGTTTTGAATAACATCAACAGTAAATCTAATTTTATAATCCTGCCATGTAGAGCCGTATTGCATATAGATCTCACTAACGCCGCCGCTGATAGTGGCTGATGTAATAGAACCAACTGCGCTCGTTTTACCGTTAAGAGCAAACTGAGGAACATCCCCAATCCATGCCTGCCTGTCGAATCTTGCATTGGCAACTGTCCATCCATTATATGACATAGTTGTATATCCCTGTTGTTTGTAATCGGATGGAAATCCCTCGAAGTCATAGATAGTACCGTCAAATTCGGTAGTTATAAGACTTTCACTTGTGCCGTCTGCGTAATTAATTATTACTCCCGGCTGAACGTTATATACGTACACACAGAACATAATATCTTCACCGTTATCTTCAACGGAATACGCTTCCATAAGTACACCGCTTGCAACGAGATTATTTCCTTCAAAAACAGGTGTTACACGGTACATAATGTGTATATCATTACCCTTGATGTAGTTGAGTAGCTGATTTTCAAAGATCTGCATCGTATGCTGATTCATATATTTTGTACCCGTGATGAGATTTTCCCAATTTGCTTCTTCGCCTGCAAGCGAATAAGCTATAAGATGTGCTCTGTCATAGAGCGAATTCGCGCCTGTAGGCCAACCCGTTGGCTTAACAGAGCTTATTGAACCACCGTCACCGGTAGGCAAAAGATCCTTGCCAAGGCAAGCGAATGCAACTGTGCATCTGCCAAGAGAATCGCGATCTCCGTAATACTCAAAGCATTCAGTCGTGATCTCGTCCTCTGTAAAGAAAGGTACGTTATTATTGATAACAAAGTAACCGTCGGGTGCGATCTCCTCCGAGTATTCGGGAACCATCGTCGCAAAATCAAATTCTTCTGCGGGCTCGTCAGGTGCGGGATCATTGCCACTCGTTGTAGTCGATGTACTTGTAGTAGTACTTGTTGTATTGGTTGTAGTTGTAGTTGTAGTTGTAGTTGTGGTAGTACTTGTAGTACCGTTTTGCTCCGTTGTAGTCTGCGAGGGCTGAACTATTCCACCAAGTATAGCACCAAGGTCGCATGAGCTGAGTGCAAGCACGATAACGAGGAACAATGCCAAAATTCTTAAGGTCGATTTAAAATTAAACATTTGTATTTCCTTTCAGATTTACTGATATATTTCAATTATACTCTAAATAAGCTTCTTTTTCAAGTCCTTTTATACACTTCCCTTGTAACTTTATTGTGAATTTCAGTTGCAAGCTTGTCCTTTGAAATTTTTTTGAAGCCAAGCGAAGAAAGATCAGTATAAAAATACTTATCCGCGGGGTACGGTATACCCCAATTGTATATAACAACGGTGTCACAATCACCAATGCTTGTCAACAATTCGGGCGTTTCTATAAAGCAGAGCGCGCCGTCGGTACAATCGGCTATCGGGTCAGCGGAAAGAGTTGCGTTCTCATAGCTCTCAAAAAGCCGCGCGGAATATTCGCTTATGAAAATTCCTCGCCCACCAAAGCGCTTTACAAGATCGGCAATCACTTGCTTATCCTTCATCTGCCTACGGTTATTAAACATCATTCCGCCTCGCGTATCTACGCAAAATGCCACCGTTTTGCTCACTGTATATCACCTCTTTATACATATTATACATTATTTTTCCTTTTTTTGCAACATATATTGAAAAATGCACAAAAATAGCTAAAAATTATTTTTTGTGTTGACTTTCGTTCCTATTAATAATGAAATATAGTTGTACGCTATCGTACCAAAACTTAATAAAAGTGCATAAAGGAGTTAAAGAAAATGAATTTCAAAAGAATCATTTCCCTCTCACTTGTAGCTATCATGCTCGTGCTTTCACTTGCAAGCTGCAACCTTCAGGATATCATCAGCGGCATTATGAGTTCAACTACCACTACCGTACCTGAAGGACCGACCACAGATCCCTACGATGAATGGGCAGAAAATTATGACATCATCACAGTTGCAGAAGCCCTTGAGATCGCACAGGGCGCGACAACAGCGACCGCGCCACTGCTCGTGGAGAGCCACTTTTAAAAAAGTGGACAAAACAATCGCACAAAGCGAGTGCTAACACACCGACAAATCCCAATTCAGCGCACACTGTTCGCGCAAACCAAGCGATAAAAGGTTTTCGTCCACCTTTTTCAAAAGGTGGC
>CAZLIB010000070.1:0-6480 GCA_964559465.1 uncultured Lachnospiraceae bacterium | reverse complement strand
TTTGAAAAAGTGGACAAAACAATCGCGCAAAGCGAGTGCTAACACACCGATAAATACCAATTTATCAACCAACAAAAACACCCCGACGGGCACTCAACATCCATCGGGGTTTGTACTATTTTATCTTCTTCGCAACCAATTCGGCGATCTCCTTTGCACCGTCGTTTGAGGGGTGAACGTTGTCACTTTCAAACCACTCGCGGTGATTTTGGGTGAGGTCATAAACATCAATGACCTCATAATTGTTTGTCAAGCCGTAAAGGCGAACTGCGTTTCTGATAGTGCTGACGTGTTCGGGTTGAATATCATAATTTGTTATTCCTTCTGTCTTGCCGTCGGAGAAAAACGCCTTTGCGGGTGTGCAGAGAATGATTCTTACATCAGGATTGTTCTCTTTATAGCTTTCAATAAGCCTTGTATACTCACTGTTGAAATGAGCAATATCAACCCAGTTCTCGGGCTTTGTGTCATTCGTGCCGAGCATAATAACGATTATGTCTGCATCATATTCAAGCGAAAGCTCATACTGCTTGCTCTCCCAATAGGGTTGATCACCGTCCGCCGAAAGAGTTCTTCCGCTTTCACCGAAGTTTGCAACGTGATATTCGTCACCAAGGAGCTCCTGAAGAAGTGCCGGGTAGTTATTCCTTGCCCAGCCCTTGATGCCGTGACCGTAGGTGATGCTATCGCCAATGCACGCGACCTTTATCTGCCCCTCCTTTGCCTTTGTGTGATTGTGCATACCTGAAAGGCCGTTTGAATAAAGCGCGATAAATCCTATAACAAGCACGGCAAGAACAGCCGAAGCAACTATTATCAATATTTTTTTCTTTTTAGACATTTTTCTGCCTTCTTTCTTTAATTTCCACCATATTATATCACGAATACCGAAAAAAAGTCAATATATACACAAGGAAAAGGGAGCTTACGCCCCCTTTTAATTTTGACTGTTATTCTGTTATTGGTTTGTTAGCGAGATATGATGAATAGACGGTTTGACAGTAAACCACTATGTCCTCGTGTGACATATCTCCAATAAGACTAAGCTCTATATACTCCATATCACGATACGGAATGTGCATACAGTAGCCGGAATAGTCACCCGTTACAAAGCTTACCTCCTTTTCGCCAAGCTTTATTGTAAAGGCGTCCGCAGTTGCACCTGATGTGTTCAGATCAAACGCGACCTCGTGCTCGATCTCGTCAGATTTTAGCATATAGTATGCGACTCCCTTGCCTGAATAAATATCAATATCAACGCAAAGATAAACGAACGGTGACGGTGGAACGTACCCCACAACGTCGGGATAAATGCCGCCTGCCAACGTATTAAAGGAATATGTTCCGTTATACTTGTGTGCGCCGTAAGGAATTACGGCAGCGCCCGCGAAATGCTCGTCGATAACGCTTCTGTCCGTTGCCTTGTCAACTCTCGTGAAATCGACGTTGATATAGTAATCTATTGCCGCCGTCCCCTCAAAGAGATTGCCCTTCCACACAGGCTTTTGTGAGTTAAGATTCGTGCTTTTGAACAGCTGTGAATTTATAGCGAATTTTTCATATCCACCCTTGCCCTCAAAATCTATCTCAACGTAAGAATATTTGCCCGATTCTTCCTCGTCCTGCGTAAATCTGCAGCGAAGCTCTGAGATGTGGGGCGCTTTGTCGCTGTCCTTATAGGCATACCAGCCCGTGCCGTCAGCGCGAATGACCATATACATAGTTATTCCTTTTTCAACAAGACGGTCGCCGTCACCGCTGTAATGGGTGAGCTGATAGGTGCCCTCGATCTGACTCATCTTGCCGCTTTTAACAACGTAACAACCGCTAAGTACGGTAGTGGATAAAATTAAGATAAGGACCAGGGCGAGAGATGATAACAGTCGTCTTTTAGAGTTCTTCATATAATTTCCTCCTTTTGCCGATATTTAGTTGGGTTATGAAGTCTTGCTCCGCTTATATTTTACCATATATCTACATATATGTCAATACCCCAAGGAATACCGGATTTGTAACGAATTTATGAATATTATATTTTTCTACTTGCGCAGTGGAAAAATATGCGATAAAATAATACTATATTATGAATGAGGAAAGGAGTAAGATATGAAAAAGATATTAGCCCTGTTGCTTGTGGTTGCTATGTGCGTTTCGTTTTCCTCTTGTATGCCGAATTTAAAAAGATATTCTGTTCAATTTGCAGACGAAAAGATAGACGTTTCGCTTGCAGATATGCGAAATGAAGAATACATCGCATTTCTCGAAAAGCTTGAGGCGTTCTCCTCAAAGCTCACGGCAAGCGTTTACGGCAATTTGAGCAAGAATCAGAATTTCTGCATCTCTCCTGTTTCGGTGTATATGGCTCTGGCTATTGCCTGTGAAGGCTCTGACGGTGAAACAAGACAGCAGATACTTGACGCGGTCGGCGTGACCTATGACGAGGTTGCCGCGTTTACAAAATATCTCTATGCTTTCCGAAACAGAGAGTTTGAGTATGAAAATACCTTTGGAAGCAAGCAGGTGTCTGCTTACGAGCAGCTTTCAAACTCGATCTGGCTTGACGACAGCGTCGTATACAGATCCGATTGCGTGAATACACTCGCCTCGCAGTATAACTGTGACGTTTATTCCGCTTCTTTCAAAAGCAATACCGCAAGCAAGATGATAAATCAGTACATCGAATATAAGACTCACGGTCTTATCAAGGGCGAGGCACAATTCTCTGACGATACCGCGTTCGCTATCATAAACACCTTTTATCTCAAGGAAATATGGAACGACCTTGGCAAGAGCCTCACTCTCACGCTCGAATACTATGACTTTTTGAACTCCGATAAGAACACTGTCAAGACGCAGCTGCTTAAGGGATATTATTCGCAGGGAAGAGTATATGAGGAAGAAAAATTTTCTTCGTTCTATACTCAAACCGAGCACGGCTACAGAATTCACTTTATAGTTCCTGCCGATAACGCAAATCTTGGGGACATATTCAACGAAGAAACCATAAATAAGATACTTTCGCTTGACGATTATGGCTACGTTGACGACGAAAATCGCCAGCTCCACAATACAAGAGTATTCTTCCCGGAATTTGATGCGTCGTTCAGCGGAAATATAGCGGGCATTTTGGAGGAGAGCTTTAATATCACAGATCTTTTTGATAAGGAAAAATGTGATATGTCCGCTCTTATCGCTTCGCCCGTTTACTGTAATAACGTTATTCATAAATGCCGACTCAACGTTACCGAAAAGGGTATTGAGGGCGCAGCTGTTACCGTCGTTCCGGGCGCAACGTCACCCGCACCTCCCGAATACGAGGATGTCTATCACGATTTTATCGTCAACAAATGCTTTGGCTTCGTTCTGACCGACGCCTACGGAACAGTTTTATTCTCGGGGGCTATAAACAGTCTTGATTAATAAAAACGAAGGAGAACCTCACCTGAGGTTCTCTTTTTTGCTTTCAAATCCTGATTTATAAAAACAAACTAACTCCTTGACAGTTGACGGGCTATATATTATAATTATACTGAATAGTAATGTAATTTTTTATATGAGGTAACATAAAATATTATGGTTGAGCTTTTATCCCCTGCGGGAAATTTTGAAAAAATGAGATCTGCACTCCTTTACGGCGCGGACGCAGTATATCTTGCGGGCAACGTTTTCGGCATGAGAAGCGCGGCGGACAACTTTACGAACGACGAGCTTTACGAGGCGGTTGCATACGCTCACGAGAGAGGCAAAAAGGTCTATCTCACTGTAAATACAATGCCGCACGAGCATGAATACAGCGCGCTTCGTGAATATTTGACCGCGCTTAAAGCTTGCCCCATCGACGCGATGATCGTTGCCGATCTCGGCGTTATGGCAACGATAAAGGAAATCTTGCCCGAAATGGAGATCCACGTTTCTACGCAGGCGAGCATCGTCAGCGTTGCGGCGGCAAGGGCATATATCGCGCTTGGCGCAAAGCGACTTGTGCTTGCGCGCGAGCTTACACTTGGTGAAATAAAGAAAATCAGGGCGGGAATTCCCGAGGAAATCGAGCTTGAGGCGTTCGTTCACGGCTCAATGTGCGTGTCTTATAGCGGAAGATGTATGCTCTCACATCACATTACAGGCAGAGATGCAAACCGCGGCGCGTGCGCACAGCCTTGCCGTTGGAATTTCACGCTCGTTGAGGAAAAGCGCCCCGATATGCCGCTTCCCGTTGAGCAGAACGAGCTTGGAACGTTCATTATGTCATCAAAGGATATGTGCACTATCGAGCATATTCCCGAGCTTATAGAGGCGGGAATAAAATCGTTCAAGATCGAGGGCAGAATGAAGTCCGCGTACTACACTGCGGTCGTTACGAACGCATACAGAATGGCCATTGATGCCTATTACAGAGATAAAGAAAATTATAAATTCGATCCCCTCCTTATGCGCGAGCTTGAAAGCGTAAGCCACAGAGAATACTGCACGGGGTTTTATTTCGATCACCCCATTGAGAACGCTCAGCTTGCAAGCAACACGGGCTACATTCGCGAGAAGGCGTATTTCGCCATCGCTTGCGAGATGAACGACGCCGAGCGCGAGGTTCAAAAAGCGCTTAACGAGAACGCCGAGGGCGGAAAATTCTATCTTTTTATGCAAAAAAACAAATGCAAGATCGGCGACAGTGCCGAGATAATATCACCGAGCGCGGTCGGCAAGGCACTCACGGTAACCGAGCTTTGCGATGAAAAGGGAAGTCCCGTTGAAAGCGCGCCCCACCCCTTTATGCACTTCTTTGTAAAAGTTCCGTTCTCCGTTAAGGTTGGAGATATTTTGAGGGCGGGAGAATAGAAAGGAAGTTGATTTTGTTGTGTGGCTGATTATTTTAATATTGATTATCGTTTGGGTTTGCTATTTTAAAAACTATGTATATCAGAAAAGAAAGTCTTATGTGTTAGAGTACAGTCCTGCTATAAAAGCACTGAAAGATATAAATACAAGATACGAATTTAAACCTGTTCCAAATTTTGATATGGTAAACAATTACGATAATGATGCTTTTTATCAAACTATATCTCCGGAGGATTATCTCACATATCAGTTGGTTTATAAAGGTTCTGCCGTTCGATTGGCAATTAAAGATGCCAAAGAAAATAAACGCATATACGCAACGTATCAAAATCAAATTTCCGACAACTGCTCATTAGGACAAATTGAAAGCGGACATCAAATACAAAAAGATATTTTGATTAGAATAGAACAATGGTTACACATTGACTATATTTTCAAAAAAGAACATTTAGTAACCGTCGAAGAAGAAGTGTTCAATTCTCTTATTATTAAGCCAACGGTATCTTTTGGTATCATAATAACGTTAAGAAGAACTAATATAAACGGCAGATTGTTAACCTATAAAAGTTCAAAATTTGATACAGAAGCGATAGAGGATATATTAAATAAATTGGCTCACAAATATGATGGTCGTTATCTTGACGATAACATTTGGCAAACAATTTGTCGTGTAGAACGTGGGAGAGTTTCCAATAAAATGAGATTCTCAATTTATGACGCGACGGACATAGATGCAGAAAATGCGGTCGTTACAGCAACAATCTTGAGATAGATCATATTTTTCCGATTTCCAAAGGTGGAAAATCCGAGTATAATAATCTACAAACATTGTGTCATGAATGTAACGTTAAAAAATCCAACACTGTTGAACGTGGAGCAATTAATCCAAAATCAAAAAGACAAGGTGTAAATATTTCTTGTGAATTGTGTGGAGCTCCAATGGTAATTGTTAAAGGCAAATACGGTGAATTTTACGGTTGTTCCAACTATCCCAAATGTAGATTCACCAAGAAAAAATAGTTTATTAAACAATACAAACAACAAGCAACCGTCCACCGCAAACATCACGGCTACACACCTACTTGTGTAGGGGCGAGCTCTGTTCACCCGCGTCAAAGCCAAACTAACATTTTGTAGGGGTCGACGTGGCTCGCAAGCAAGGACGACCCGCACCACAAGTGAACTAAATTATATGCCTTCCCCTGAGGGGAAGGTGGCAGGCGAATGCCTGACGGATGAGGAGAGCACCAATCAGTTTAAACTGACGGATCTCTTGTAAAATTCAATTTGATTTTAAAGTAACTTTTATTTTGGACACTATATGCAGATGAGAAAGCCAATTATTTGCATAGACTCTGTCCTCCTCATCCACCGCGAGCGGTCCCCCTTCCCCGCCGGGGAAGGCTTTATTGGTAGCAAATTACAGATTTTCGAACGTGTGAGAAAATCGTTACGTGTCAACTTGTTGACACAGTTTGCGCGGATCAAGTAGGTTCAGAACAGACTAAACGGCTACTGTGCGTAGCTTTTTAAGCTTTTTTGCCTACTTTTTTCTCGAAAAAAGTAGGTCTAATCCCACTAACTTTCCGAGGTTAAAAATGATTTTTGAATATATAAAAGCAATATTTTTAGGAATAATTGAGGGTA
>CAZLIB010000069.1:4787-6545 GCA_964559465.1 uncultured Lachnospiraceae bacterium | reverse complement strand
TACGTCCGATCTTTTCGTGGAGCAGGGTGTAAATGAGGATGGAACTCCCAAGCAGAGATCATACATGTCCATCGGTTCCTCTGCAGGTGCAACACACCAGAGACCTGATAAGGTTGACGGCGAATATCCTTTTGAAGTAGGAATCACTTCTATTCCTCAGGCAGACGCTAACAATAAGAAGGTTATCTCTCAGGGTCCTTCTCTTTGCATGTTCTACGATTCTGATCCCGCCGTTATGGAAGCAACATGGCTCTTTATGAAGTTCCTCACAACTAACGTTGGATTCCAGGCAGAGTTCAGTGAAGCATCCGGCTACGCTCCCGTTCTTAAATCCGTAGCTGACGATCCTTTTTATTCTGAATTCTTGGCAAAAGCTAACGGTACAGATTACATCGCTGCACTTTCTGCTAAGGTTTGCCTCGAGCAGGCTGATTACTACTACACATCTCCCGCGTTCAACGGTTCTTCCGATGCACGTGACGCTGTTGGTGAGCTTCTTCAGGCTGCGATGGTAGCTTTCAAGAGTATCACCGACGATACTGCAAGAGATGCTGAGATAGACCGATTGTTTAGAAACGCAGTTGCTGACTGTAAGGGCGCTATCGGCGAATAATTCTCTTTCATTCGTTGATCACAAAAGATTTTCAAAATATTATGACAAAAGCTTTAAGAATATTAAGCTTGTTGCTCCTGATATGTATTGCTGTTACTTCCCTCGCCTCCTGTGATCTGTTTAATTTTGGCAGTGTCAAAAAAACAGACTATGCTGATCAGGTCAAGCTTGACCTCAACTCAGGCAGACTCACGCAAGAGGTAACTGTTCATCAGTACGTTGACGGAGACACAACACATTTTAATGTTCCTACAAGCATCAATGAAAAAGGCGTGTTGAAGGCAAGATATCTTGCCGTCAACACACCTGAATCCACTGGTGCTATTGAGGAATGGGGCAAAGCAGCCTCAAAATATACAAGAAGCAAGCTTGAAAATGCTGTTTCTATAATCATCGAAAGCGATAATAACAAATGGAATGTTGACTCCACAGGTGAGAGATATTTGGTTTGGGTTTGGTACAAGACCGCTGAGATGACGGATTACCGCAATCTTAACATAGAGCTTCTCCAGGAAGGACTTGCAATTGCTTCCAATTCCAGTCAAAACTCTTACGGTGAGACCTGTATGGCAGCCATTGAGCAAGCACAAAATCTCAAGCTCTACGTTTATTCCGACGAAGAGGACCCCGATTACTACTACGGTGAAGCAATTTACCTTACCATACGTGAGCTTGCTTGCAACATCGAAAAGTATGAGGGCTTGACCGTTGCTTTTGAGGGCGTCGTAACTAAAGACGACGGCGGAAGCATCTACGTTGAGGCTTATTCCGAGGAAACAGGTATGTATCACGGCATTACCTGCTATAAGGGATATGCTCTTCCCGGTGCCGGTCTTGAGATAATTACGGTTGGAAACAAGGTTAAGATCGTTGGCTCAGTTCAGTATTGGGAGGCAGGAGGAATTTATCAGATCTCCGACCTCAAATACAGACCCAGAAAGCCCGATGATCCAAGCAACATTCAATTAATCAGTTCAGGACATTCAGCGGCATTTGTACCCACAACTGCTGAAACGTTCCACTCCACAAAAACACTTACTATCATTGACGAAAACGGCGAAGAGATCGAAAAGGAGTTCCCTTACGCGCAGCTTGCTCTTAACACAACGCTCTCTATGACTGATCTTGTTGTTAAAAGCATCTAC
>CAZLIB010000069.1:0-4777 GCA_964559465.1 uncultured Lachnospiraceae bacterium | reverse complement strand
GGTGATAGCGACGGAGCTATGACGATCACCTGCGAATCCAATGGCAAGACGATCGAAGTCAGAACGACTCTTCTTAAGTATGCGGACGGAACTGTCGTAACAGCCGACGATTTAATGGGTAAGACCATTGATGTCAAAGGCATAGTTGACGTGTATAACGGCAATTATCAGATTTTGGTTGTTTCAATCAATGATATAAACATTCACTAATATTTACTTAAAATTGGTCCAAAAAATTCAAATTTATAACCACAAAGTGGTGAAAGGAAAATTATTATGAAAAGAATTTTAAGTTTCATTCTCCTCTTAATTATCTGTGCTTTGACATTCACAGCATGCCAGATGCCTGAACAGATCCAGAATGTCATCGACAAAATCATGGGTAAAGAAGAGCCCGTTGTTGACGTTACATACAACGTTGACGGTGCTGTAGACTATCTTGTTAAGGTTCAGTACAAGAGCTGGTTGACAGATAACAATACAGCTGCTGACATCAACCTTGTTGGTCAGATAATGTACCAAATGCAGACATATACTGTAACTTGGTCCGTTGACAATGAAAACGTTAAGCTTACAGCAAACGAAGATGGTACAACTAAGCTTGACCTTCCTACAATGGGTCCGTCCGCGGTTAATTATGCTCTTACAGCTACTGTAACAGCTCCTAACAACGACTCCAAGCAGCACACTTTCAACCTTGTAGTTCCCGAGCTTAATGTTAATACTCACGAAGAGTACATGGCAGCTGTAAAGGGCGACAAGCTTCAGGTTGCAGGTATAGTTGTAGCTTATAACTCTACTTCAGAAGGCAATAAGTATAATCACCTCTTCCTCGCTGACCTTGAAGGCAAGGGCGGCTACTACTGCTACAAGATTACAGAAGATCCTGCTACTCTCGGCATCAAAGTTGGTATGACAGTAATGGTAGTTGGTGAAATGTCTCCTTATTCAGGTAACCAGGAAATTTACGGTGGCGAAGCAATTATTCTTGATGAAACAATCCAAACTGTTTCTCCCGTAGATCTTACAGATAAATTCGCTGCAGGTGAACATCTTGGCGACTACGTTGCTATGCCCGTAACACTTAGAGGCGTTACACTTGGCACTCAGGATCTCGCTGAAGAAACATCTCAGTATCTCTACTTCTCTATCGGCGATCATGATGGTTACGTAAGAACATATGTAACTGACTTCCCCGCTGGCATGGTTGCTGCAACCGACAAAGAAACTATCGACGCTGATCACAATGCACACTTCGGCTGGAAGGCTGACGTTACAGGTATCCTTGTTTACTTCAACGAAACTCCCTACCTCATTCCTATGAGCGTAACACCTTTCACAAACTATGTAGAAGTTACATACACAGATGCTGATAAGGTAGCAGCTGAAAAAGAAAACCTTTCTATCGAAACAAACTATGATTCCAATACTACAGCTACTCTTCCTCTCGTAGGTAACAATTACTCCGAAGTAGTTATCTCTTGGGCAGTAAAGGAAGCATCTCCTGCAGTTGTTCTTGGCGAAGATGGTAAGACACTTACAATTACATGCCAGAGTGAAGTTTCTGAAGTAGTTCTTGTTGCTACAATCACTTGCGGAAATGATTCTGATACAAAGGAAATTACAGTTAAGGTTGCTAAAAACACCATTGACTGGCATGATGTTGAATTCGCAGTAACAGAAGCAGGCAAGCTTGAGAACGGTGCTACTTCTGAAGACAAATACTACTTCGTTGGTACTGTTGGCGAGATCTACAATGAAACATACTGCAATTTCTATCTCACAGACGGAACAAACTCTATCGTTGTTTACGGTATTTATGATGCAGAAGGCAACAGATACGGTGAAAAGGACGGTTTCCTTGGTACTCCTATCAAGACAGGCGACACAGTTTACCTTCACGGTAACCTTATGAACTACTACAAGAGCAGTGACGGTAGCAATACTCTCGAAATCACAAATGCTGTTCTCCTTAAGGTTGAAGAAGCTACAACAGGCGGCGACGACACAACTGGCGGCGACGACACAACTGGCGGCGATGACACAACTGGCGGCGACGACACAACTGGCGACGATGACACAACTGGCGGCGACGAAACAACGAGCAATTACGTTCAGGTAACAAGCGCAGATCAGTTAACATCTGGCACATACGTAATCGTTGCTACTGGCGGCTATGGTCTTGGTGTGGTTGATGGTACTTGGATCACAAAAACATCCGACAACCTTGCTGAGTGCCTCACATGGACACTTACAGTTGACGGATCTTCCGTAACACTTAAAGATTCAAATGGTGTATACATTGCTCCCAAGGGCGGTAACAATAACGGTCTTAAGACAGGAACTGCATATAGTTGGAATTTCTCTTTCGCTGATGGAACTTTCTCATTTACAGGTACAGGATCTGATACCGTAATCCTTGCATTCAATACTGATTCTCAGTATTTGAAATTCCGTGGATATAAAACATCTACAGTTTCTTCTTATCCCGATTCTTATCCTTCGAACTTTACACTTTACAAACTTGTTGAAAACTAATACTTATTAGAATCCCCCCTCGCCTTCGGGCGAGGGGCTCTTTTTTACACAAAAAATAAGCAGGGACAATTCCCTGCTATTTTTATTTACTTTATAAAACTAAAATTTCAAATCCTTTAACTTCCCAAACGCCACAAGATCCGTTCTCTCCTTGGTCATAGGAGTTACTGAAATATAGCCATCGGCAAACGCGATAGTGTCGCGGTCGTGATCCTCGGGGTGGGAATCGGGTATCATTTCTCCGTATTGTGTGTAGGTGGTTTCATCAACCTGATGGAACGCATCGGAATAAAACGCATCGCCCTGCTTTGTAATCTTAATTCCCTTTACGTCCTCGGGAATATTCACGTTATACAGATCGGAATATTCAAAAAGACTATTATTGACTATATAATTATATGCTTCATCAAGATATTTCGCCGCACCCTCAAGATTATCAGGTGTAGTTGAGAAAGCAATTCCGCGGTGATGCTGATTGCCCGCCTCAAATATCGCACCCATAGTGCCCGAATATATGATATCACCACTCATATTCACACCGCGGTTGATGCCCGAAAGCACAAGATCATACTTTCTGTGAAGTCCAACAGTACCAAATCTTACGCAGTCGGCAGGAGTCGAATCCATAGACCACGCCTCAACGCCCTCTATAAAATCAACTCTTTTTATCTCAAGCGGATGAATAAAATCGATCGCGTGGCTCTTTCCGCTTTGCTCCTCTTTTGGCGCAACGACTGTGACCTCGCCGTACTGCTTTGCCCACTCTGCAAGGAGCTTTATACCCTCCGACCTGATACCGTCATCGTTAACTATAAGAAATCTCATAACCAGCCCTCGTGATTCTCTTTATAATCCTTGATAAGCGCGTCAGCGTCAGCGATAAACTGCGCCATTTCTTCCTTTGAATAAAGCGTCGCGCCGCAAGCGCACTCGTGACCGCCGCCGCGGTATTTCTCGGCAAGAGGATTAACAGGCACAAATCTTGAACGAAGACGAACACGGATAGAGCCGTCTGCATTATCAATAAATGCTATCCAGATGATACTTCCCTTTATAGAATCCATAAAGCTTACGGAAGCAGACGCCTGCTCGTTTGTGAGCTGGAACCTTTCCTGCATTTCCTTGTCAACGTAGAGATAAACAAGACCGTTCTCGGTCATTTCCATCTTCTCGTGGGCGTAGGATTCAAATTTGAACTCGTGGAACTCCTTAAGATAAAGGTTGGCGTAAAGAACGTCAGTGTCAATTCCCTGATCGAGCATAAGTCCCGCATAGCGAAGTGTGTCGCCCGACACGTCACGGAAGCGGAAGCGGCCCGAGTCGGTAACCATACCGCAGTAAATGTAAGTCGCAGCCTGCTTACTTATCTTAAGCTCGTCCTTAAAGGTGTCATAAAACTCTGCGATCATCTCACATGTCGAGGATTTCTCCTCAATTACCCAGTGGTAATCTCCGTAATGCTTGTCCACGATATGATGGTCAAGCTTTATGATTTCTTTACAAAGAGCGTATTTTTTATTTGAAATTCTATCCTCGGTTGCGGTGTCAAGCACAATACCAAGCGCGTCTGCGTAAAGCTCGTCTGCGATTGGCTCGTCCTCGCCGCCGAGGAATTGAAGATAATCGGAATAATCGGAGTTAAGAAGAAGGATCTCCTTTTCGGGATACGTCAAGCGAAGCATCTCACGAAGGCCCTTTGTTGAACCGATAGCATCTCCGTCGGGACGCCAGTGGCGGAAGATTATGATCCTGTTATATTCTTTAATTTTGTCAAGTATCTGCTTTTTTGCTTCAAAATTTGTCATATTCGCTCCCTTTCTTTATTTTGTAAGTGCAATAAGATCGTCAACCATTTGCATAGCGGTTGCTCTGTCCTTAATGGTTGCGCCGCTTGCCTTCTGGTGACCGCCGCCGCCGTATTTAACGGCAACGGGATTGATATTATATTTGCTTGAACGAAGCTCGCAAAGAACACCGTTCTCCGTTTCGGTAAAGTTTACCCAAATGTCGATACCCTTAATATCACCCATCGTGTTTACCATACCGCGAGAGATGCTGAAGGTATCAACGCCATAGCTCTTTGCCTCATCAAGAGTTGTGTAGATATATGCCACGGGCGCATTTGTAAGGGTTATCTTAAGCACGAATTTTGCCCTGAGCTGAATGAAAGGAAGCTCGTCTGCATAGAGATTACTGTAAATATCATTTGTGCTAAACTGCTGCTCCATAAGGAAGGAGG
>CAZLIB010000068.1:0-6644 GCA_964559465.1 uncultured Lachnospiraceae bacterium | reverse complement strand
TTCTCGAAAAAAGTAACATTTTCATTTTGTAACTCCCCGATAAAGCCCGATTTATACAGCAAAACGGCGAGCGTTGCTCGCCGTTTTTTTATTGTCTTATCTCACGTTTCTGTCAACAACAACATCCTCGTCGTCTTGACGGAAGAGAAGGGAGATGCACCAAATTCCCGCAAGCGCAACCACGGTATAGATCACGCGCGCAAGGAGCGTTGCAGGGCCGCCGCAGATCCACGCGACAATGTCAAACTGAAAAAGCCCGATGCTACCCCAGTTGAGGGCACCGACAATAGTAAGGATCAGCGCGATTTTATCAATAATCATAAAAAATTCCTCCGTATATGAAAATTAATTTTCACAAGGCAGATATTTCTGCTTGTTAAGTATTTTCTCCAAAATCGAAGCAATTATTCAAAAAAATTTCCATTCAAATTTTAATTTAAATAATTTTTATTAATTGTCTTGAAAAAACAGCTTTATTGTGATATACTGAATATTAGTGCTTTTTATATAGTTTATTATTTTTTATTTATACGGAGATTTAGTTTTGAGAACAACATTGCAGTTACGCCCGGGCGTAATAATCTCATCAATTACAGAAGAAGCAGCTAAGGCAAAGCAGTATCTGACTCGCGCGGAATTGAAAAAATTCCACCTCAAATCAACTGCGCTTCCTTGCGCGTTCCGTGAAAATGACGACGAGAGCGTTATCTTCTATTTCAGTCCCGATACGGTCGAGGAGGCCGATATTGACGACTGGCATTTCAGCTATTCAAAGGATCAGATAGAGGTCCTTCCAAGCGGTACGGTGATCGACAGAATGAGCACGCGCCGCGCCGCAAGCTACGGCTTTTTCACCCGCGAGCGCCTTTCTCAGCTCCACTACGAGGCGGTTGAGGAGCCCGTTGGATTTTCACTTAAAAAAGACGGAACAAGAGTTTATTTTTACGACAAAAAAACCTGCATCCGTCAGCCGCTTATGTGCGTAAAGTGCGGTCAGCACGTTCGCTACAAGAAAAAGCTTTGCGAGCATTGCTACGAGCTTGACCTTGCAGAAAGAAGAAAGGTCGGCAACGCATATCGCTCACAGCATTTCGGAATGAAGCGCGAAAGGGTGCTCTTCTTCGACCTTGAGCTTACGGGCTTTTACGATAGAGATGAGATCATCTCAATTTCAATCGTTGACGGCACGGGCAAGCTTATTATGAATACCTTTGTCAAGCCAACTCACACGACAAAATGGAAAAAGACAGAAAAGATCCACGGCATCACTCCCGAAATGGTGCAGAATTCGCCCACACTTGAGGAGATCACCCCCGAGATCAAGGAGCTTTTTGCAAATGCGGATAATATCATCGCATACGGCGTTTCCACGGACTATAGCCATATCAAATATATCTACGAAACAGACGAGGAGCGCCTTGCGCTCAAAAACAAGGTGCGTTGCTGCGCCTTTGAATACGTAAGATATATGCACGAAAATCACCCCGAGCTCGTTCACGCATCGCTCACCGACGCTATGGCATGCTTTGGAATTGAATGGGAAGGAATCGCACACTCGTCCATCGCCGACACCTACGGCTGCCGCAAGGTCTGGGAAAGGCTTTTCCCCAATTACTATATCGACTAAACGAACTCAACTGATAAAAGCCCGTCAAACGACGGGCTTTTCTTTCATATTTGAGTAAGGTGTCTATTTTAAATAGCCCAAAAATACATTGACAATACTGCTATTTTATGGTAAAATAGTGCCGTAAAATAATAACCGGACATGTTTTGTTACAAAAATGCCCGTGTGCAGATAGAAAATTTAAGCGCAGATAGGCATTTTTCACGTGCCCCTCTGCGCTTTTTTATGTTTTTATAAAAAAGTTTGAAAAATTTGAAGAATTTTGAGAAGAAAACAGGTATTATATTGTAGGGGAAATAAAAAATCTCGAAGATTTTCAAAATTGAAAGGAGATAATTATGGAAAAGAAAATTTTGTGTGGATCTTTGGTTTTGATGGCCTTAGTAATATGCACAGCATTGATTGCTTTAATTTCTTTGCATTATGACGAACCGCGCCTTGGTTATTTCAAGGAAATGCAAATAAAAAATGATTATCTTGAAGCATTTGATATTGAAGGCAAATCCGCCAAAGACGTTGTAGTTGACTACTATGCAGGCAAATACAACGGTTGCCACATCTTGATGTTGGACACGGAATGCCACGATCCTGAAGAATGGACCGAGCAGATCGGTGAAGTGTCAATTACTTACTATGATTCTAATCGGCTTTACGCATACTTGAACGGAAGCTTTTATACGTTACTTTATGCTTATGAAAACAACTTATTATCACAAAAAAACGTGGAGAAAATTGTTTATAGATATAGCAAGAGTATTTCGCAATTTGCTTTTGTAGCTGATAAATACGATTTTCAAATAGAAGAAGTTGTATGCAATATAGAGGAATTTTACAAAAAAAATAATTCTTATGACTATATTGAGGTCATTGTAGATCAAAAACTAAGCGCTGATGATGTTTATTTGGATAAAGATTATTTTGGAAACAATGTTGTTTATCAAGTTACAAGAAACAGATATGCGTTCCTTGATAGCGCATATGGCGAAGAATACGAGGGGTGTAGGGAGTATACATTGCACCTTAAATACGATGGTAAATTATACACATATATGGCAGTTAAACAGCTCTCCGGGATTCCCGGTATAAAAAGAATTCTTCTGGGAGGGGGCGGATATCATCCGGGAATAGACGGATATATGTTATCAGCATCAGATCCCGCATACACAGAGGGTGTTCAGTGGGGACTTGAGGATATAGAAATTGAAAGGGTTTGGGATTTTTATACAGGCACTGCAGCCATAAACGTTGGAATTATAGATACGGGAATTTACACACACTCTGATCTTCAAAACAATCTATCATCCGGATACGACTTTTACAACCACAGTGAATCCGCAAATGATGACGTTATTGGCCATGGCACCTTTATCGCCGGAATAATAGGCGGAACAGGAAACAATGATGTCGGAATAAGCGGTATAAATTGGCGAATAAAAATGATTCCGTTACAAAATATTACCGCAATCGATAATGCGGGATTTAATCAAAATTACCATTATGATGCTTACGAACCTGCCTCCGAGCTGGCTATTGAACATGCAACTGCTACGTACAACACAAACCCTATCAGAATATTAAATGCGAGCTGGGGATGGAAGAATGCACCTGACAGTTTAAGGGAAGCTATTGCTAATTATCCCGGCTTGTTGGTGTGTTCAGCCGGTAACGATGGAAAGAACTTGGATGAGTTTGAATATTATCCTCAAGTATACGATTTGCCTAACATGATCGTAGTAGGAGCCATAGATTCAAATCATGATAGATCTGTTTGGACAATCGAAAAGTCATCTAATTATGGTAATCAAACGGTAGATATCTATGCTCCGGGTTCGAGCATTTATAGCACATATAAAGATAATGAGTATTTTACAGACGGAGGTACGTCATTTGCCGCACCCTATGTCACTGGAGTGGCAGCATTGTTATTATCAATAAATCCCGATTTAACTACGGCGCAGCTCAAAGAATGTATACTTGGCGGCGCGGACGAGATAGAAATAGAAATACCTTCCGGTGTTTTGGGTTTGGATACGGAAACTCAAACGGTTAAACGCCTCAACGCTTGGGGCGCATTCGTGTATATGATGGAGAATTATACGACCGAATATACAATGTCTAGCGGTACTAAGGAGATCACATTGTCCACTAACAGAAGCAGCGTATACTATATTGAGAAAAAACCAACGGTTAAGATAAATATTCCGTATGATGAGGAATTTACTTTCACGCTATCAGGAGTAGGCAGCTCAGTGGACGTTTCTCTGTACGATGCGGAGATGAACGAGATCGAAGTTACCAAAACGTGGAAAAACAGCCAATGGACAGTGACCTTTACAAAGGAATTATCGGTGGGCGTTTATTATATAGCAGTAAGCTATAATAATACAACCGGCGGAAATTCATTGAGTTTGTCCGTCTCGCACGAGCATACGTACTCCTGTTATGAATACTATTCTTCCACGCTACATATAGAGTCCTGCGGATGCGGAACTTTTGGAACAACCAAGAGCGCTCACGTAGTAAAAGCATCTACATTAACCAGTGGACTGTCGGACTGCCTGATATGTGGACATCTTGTTCCGACGGACGGTTTTGGAATGATAATCAAAAACGTCCAAAAGGTCTCCGTAAACGGCTCATACATCTTGCCAAACGGCATCATAGTTCTCGTTGACGAGGACGTTGAGGCATATCTCAACGGCACGCTCGTGTTCTACGACAAGGACAAGGTGCCCGTGACACAATGATTTTTATATAAAATTTTGCCCCGCCAACTCGGCGGGGTGATTTTTTGCTTTTCAACAAAACCTTGTGTGCCCCCAAGTTGTAATAAATTTCTAAAAAAGTTTATTGCAATTATCATAAAAGTTTGATATAATAATTCAGAAGTGTGCAGAATACACTTGATTTGGAGCAAAATTTCAAATTTATTCATACAAGGGGGCTATTATGAAGGTCATAAAGGTCAAAAATTACGAGGAAATGAGCGAAGAAGCGCTTAAGGTAGTTCTTGAGGTAGTCAAGGAAAAGCCCGATGCGGTGCTTGGACTTGCAACGGGATCGACTCCGCTCGGTCTTTACACAAAAATGGCAGAGGATCACAGAGTTAACGGAACGAGCTATGCACAGTGCCGCGCGGTAAACCTTGACGAGTACGTTGGACTCGATATAAACAGCGACCAGAGCTACGTTTACTTTATGAGAGAAAACCTTTTTAAGCATATCAATATTAAGCTTGAAAACACGCATATCGAAAACGGCAAGGCAGAGAACAAAAAGGCGGAGTGCGCGCGCTATAATGCGCTCCTCGATGAGCTCCGTCAGGATATTCAAGTGCTTGGCATCGGCTCAAACGGCCATATCGCGTTCAACGAGCCCGGCACGCCCTTTGATTCCGTGACGCACATCGTTGACCTCGCGGAAAGCACCATTAAGGACAATTCTCGTCTTTTCAATTCCATTGACGAGGTTCCGCGCCAGGCGTTTACAATGGGACTTAAAAATATTATGAATGCGAAGAAAATTCTTATTCTCGCTAACGGTGCGGGCAAGGCATACGCCATCGGCGAGCTTGTAAACGGAGAGATAAGAGAAGAAGTTCCTGCAACCATCTTGCGCAATCACCCCGATTGCATTCTTATTTGCGACGAGGCGGCGGGAAGTAACATTAATTGATTAGCAATCCCCAAAGATTGTTTCGTCCACCTTTTCAAGGGTGGCGCTGCGCCGCGTAGGCGTCCGCTTTTGGAAAAGCGGAGCAAAACGACCTCTCGGTTCGTGCGAACATAACGAAAAACAATACGGTAACAACAAAAAAGGAAAACAAAAATGTCACAATCTAAAATCTTGCGCGCGATGACAAGCGACGGAAGCGCGCGTATACACATTATCAACTCAACAGATATCGTTAATCAGGCAATAAAATATCACAACACGACCCCCACCGCGAGCGCGACTCTCGGAAGATTGCTCACCGCTACGTCAATTATGGGCTGTATGCTCGGAAACGTGAACGACAGCATCACCGTTTGCTTCAGCGGCGACGGCCCCGCGGGCAGAGTTCTGGCTGTCGGTGACTATTACGGCAACGTGCGCGGATATATTCAGAATCCCGACGTTGACCTTCCCTTAAAGCCGAACGGAAAGCTCGACGTTGGCGGCGCAGTTGGCGCAGGACTTCTTAACGTTATAAGAGATACAGGCGCAGAAATTCCTTTTTCGGGCTCAATTAAGATAGTAAGCGGTGAAATTGCCGAGGATATTGCGCAGTATTACGCAGAAAGCGAGCAGATCCCCACGGTTTGCGCGCTCGGCGTGCTTGTCGAAACAGATTGCACCTGCCGCGCCGCAGGCGGAGTTCTCATTCAGCTCCTTCCCTTCGCCGACGAAAAGACCGTTGAGGCTATCGAGAGGAACATTCCCCGCCTTTCCAACGTTTCCGCGCTTTTTGAAAAGGGAATGTCAAATATTGAGATTGCAAATTACGCGCTTGAGGGCATTGAATTTGACCTTTTTGACGAGCTTGATTGCGATTATCTTTGCAACTGCTCACGTGATAGAATGGAGCGCGCGCTCATCTCGCTCGGCAAGCCCGAGCTTCACAAGATGCTTGCAGAGCAGGTTGCCGAGGGCAAGGAGGAGCATCTTGAGGTAAACTGCCGTTTCTGCAACAAAAAGCATATTTTTACACGCGATGACATTGAAAAAATGTTTGTACAATGATAAAAAATATAGAAAAATTATCAAAAAACTATTGACAATCAAAATTTGCTATGATATAATAAGCTCTGCCGTTGAAAGAGCGGCAGGAATGGAAGCATAGCTCAGTTGGGAGAGCATCTGCCTTACAAGCAGAGGGTCATAGGTTCGAGCCCTATTGTTTCCACCATTTTTTATAATCGGGGGCACATAACACTCCGATGCAGGAATATGGGTGCAGGGAACTGCACACATTCCAAATGAGGCCCGGTAGTTCAGTTGGTTAGAACGCTAGCCTGTCACGCTAGAGGTCAGGGGT
>CAZLIB010000067.1:0-6657 GCA_964559465.1 uncultured Lachnospiraceae bacterium | reverse complement strand
CGAGGAGTTTGTTAGCACGAGCCCAAAATAGCCTTCCCCTCGGGGGAAGGCTAAAGTGAGCGATAAATCAAAATTTTAATATTGGCTATACCTCATTCCTCACCTTTATTTGCGGAATTATTCTAACAAAGCAAGCCACAACGGCAGTGATGATAATCTCGGGTATCATATACGTTCCATTATAGATGATTGAGTAAACAGTCGCAAGAGATGTGCCCGAAAAAGTTTCAAGGATTTTCTGTCCCCATGAAGGAAAGCCGTCCTGCGTGAAGAACCACTCTGCCCAAGTGCCAAAGAATATCGCCCCCGACACCGTATGCGCTATATAACGAAGTGAAATTGCAAAAACCGAGCCCCAAACGATCGCTTTTTTTGTTTCAAATCTCTTTCTGAAAATTCCACCAAAGCCAAGCACTGTATAAGCCAAAACATAGTCGATAAGGCACACAATTACGGCGCGCCACCACACCATTTGGCTATCGCCGGGTAAGAAAAATGCACTCACGGTATTAAAACCGAGAAGCATCTGCATAATTGAATATACGAATGCAGTGAGTATTCCCCATTTTGTGCCATACATATAGGCAACAAGAATTATGGGCAACATACTTGCAATAGTAAATCCGCCTCCAAACGGAAGATTAAGAAAGGGTATTGCCGCGCAAATCGCGGAGATTGTGACCGCAAACGCGATCATGATTGCACCTACGGTCAATGCCTCGGTACGAATTTTGTTTTCTTTCATAGAAAATCTCCTTAAAATAAAATCAACCACACGTCAAAAGTCCGTGTGGTTGATTTTTAGAGATCATTAGTCCTCTATCAGTACTACCTACGACGGCATTATCCGTATCAGGTTAAGGGTTCGGCTCAGTTCTATGCGCCATCTCAGCAATTCAGCACCCCTGACTTCTTATGTGGTTGTAGGTATAGTTTAGCACAAATATATGAGCTTGTCAAGTATAAATGATATCAATTATCTAATTTAAAAATGATCCCCCGCGGACTTATGTCCGCAGGGGTGAAAACTGAGAAATTGATAAAATTCCTGTTAAACTACTTCTCTTTTTGGACTAATTGGGATCAATCGAGTGTTTTGGATTCTCCATTTACTGTAATTGTACCCTTATGTTCAAACGTATGATCTACACCTGCGCGAGAATAGTCTTCGCCAAAGACAACTATCTTGCCAACTGTACTTGCACCGTCATATGTGAGAGAAGCATTTTTGCCCTCCATTTGCGCAGCCATAACTACGTCGGGTATATCTGAGGAGTTTGCAGAAACGAGGTTAACATTATTCATAATCAATGTAGCATTACCAATGTAAGAATCACCGTTAGAATAATCTCCGATCGTTACTACAGCATAGGGCATTTGATAACCCTGTCCCCAGAAAGGTGCACCGTTGGAGTTTTGCGTATAACTGAAATCTCTATATCCACAAGAGTAGGTGCTTCCCGTTCCAACATCGCCGTCAGTCGTTGTAATCGTCGAATTTGAAACAGTCACATGACCTTCCCTTACGATTAAGCCCCAACCGGAAGCAGTAAATTGACAGTTTTCAATAACAGTTTCTGATACTGTATTTACCAAAAAAGTGTTAGTAGCTTCTACCGTTGTATTTGTGACAGTGATACGAATATTGCTACTTTCTGCTGCATTCGTACCAATACCGTATGCTCCTGCTTTGATTGTACAGTTATCAATTACGACTTCGCTTGCATCACCTGAAGGATATACTCCCGCTCCGTTTGTTGTCAATTCAACATCACGAAGAATCAGGTGTCCGCCCGAAGCCACCATAAGTGCTGCGTAAGCCGAATTATCTGTTGTAATATCAACGTTACCATTAGCAAGTGTCAAAGAACCACTTTCCGGTATAGTGATACCGTAGTAACCATAATTATATCCTCCGCTTACAAGTTCAGTATCACTAATCAATTTGCCACCGTTCAAGTCTATAGTTAACGATTTTCCCATACCACTATCGTTTTTCATATATGACGCTACGTAATAAGCATACATTCCTAAATTAACCTCTGCACTTTCTGGCAATTTAAGAACCGCTCCATCAGGAGCATTTCGAATAGCCTTTAGCAAAGCAATTCCAACTGTTTCGCCCTCCTCCGGAATTATCTCAACATAATACTCACCAGAAGTATAGTCAAGGCTCAAATCCGCCCAGTCGGAGGAAGGCTCCGTATAATCCGCATACGTCTTCACGTACTCCTCGGGGTACGTTACCCTTCCGGTTGCTCCGTCCACCTCGTCCTTACTCCACAAAATTACTCGGTTTTCAGTTCCTACCCAATAGAATACGTTCTTTTCATCAATGGGAGTGAAGTCGTCAAGTCGGCTTGCTATTAGAATATTCTTTGCATCAACCACAGTAGCAGGCTTTTCGTTCAAGATCTCGTCTGCCTGCAACACGTTGTTCATCTGAGTTATCAGCTGCTGATCAACGGATTGGTTTGCTTTGTCAATATAGCTGACATAGCTCACCACAACAACCGTTGCGAGTATTGCAAGAATTGCAATTACAATGAGCAGTTCAACCAGCGTAAAACCTTTTTTGTAGTTTTTCATAATTTTTCTCCTTTCTTTAATAATTTTAGGGTCTACCTATTTGATTGCACATAAATAGTTCATACAATATTAAATTGTATGAACTAAATGCCGCTCGGAAACAAAATAACCCACGATTTTATCGAATATTTGTCAAAAAAAGGAGAAAATCTATTGACAATTCAAATGAAAAAGAGTACAATCGCCTTAGAATAGTTCATATAATTTAATATAATATGAACAATTTTTCATCATTATAGCTAAAAAACAACGCAGAGTCAGTATTGATTGACTCTGCGTTTATTTATTATTTTTGTGACGTCTCCACGTATTTTTCAAGCACTCGATTGAGAGATTTGAGCGCATCCGCGTTTTTATTAGGACGAACGCTGATATAGGGTTTGGATGAAAGAATTATCTTCATCTTTCCGTCAAAGCTTTCCTCTACCTCGCTCCATACGTCAATATCGATATGCGAGGGAATGATCCTGAACTCGCTTCCCTCTTGTATGATAGATACCACCTTACATTTGAGCGCATTGGCTCTGATCAGGGCTATCATCAAAAGATTTTCAACAGGCTTCGGCATATCACCGTAGCGGTCGATTATCTCGTCGGATATATCAAGGCGGTCATATTCGTTATCTATAAGTGCTATGCGCTTATAAAGACCCATTCTCTGAGACGAGAACGAAACGTATTTTTCGGGAATAAAGGCATTGAATGAGAGATTTACAATACAATCCGGCTTTTCTTCAACCTTTTGTCCCTTCTCCTCAAGCACTGCTTCATTAAGCAGCTTTATATAGAGGTCATATCCGACCGCGTCAAGATGTCCGTGCTGCTCTGCGCCGAGCATATTGCCTGCACCGCGAAGCTCAAGGTCGCGCATAGCGATCTTGAAGCCAGCGCCAAACTCCGCATATTCCCTGACCGCCTCAAGTCGCTTTTGTGCGATCTCTGTCAGAGCCATATCCTTAGGGTAGGTAAAGTAAGCATATGCTCTACGGCTCGAACGTCCAACGCGTCCTCTTATCTGGTGGAGCTGTGAAAGTCCCAGGCGGTGCGCGTTGTCAACTATCAAAGTATTAGCATTGGGAATATCAATTCCCGTTTCAATGATAGTCGTGCTTACAAGAATATCTATCTCTCCCTTGAGCATTTCATTCCAGATATCCTCAAGCTCCTCTTTGTCCATTTTTCCGTGAGCGACGGTTATCTTTGCATCAGGAAATGCCTTTGCAAGACGCGAGGCGACCGCATATATGCTATCGACGAAATTGTGCATATAGAACACCTGACCGCCGCGGCGAAGCTCACGTCTTATCGCTTCATTTATAATAAGATCATCCTGCTCAAGCACGTACGTCTGTATCGGAATTCTGTCTATCGGTGCTTCGTCAAGAACGGAAATGTCACGAAGCCCTCCCATAGCCATATTAAGCGTTCTCGGAATGGGTGTAGCGGAAAGCGACAAAACATCTATATTACCCGAAATCTTCTTTAATTTTTCCTTTTGAGCCACACCAAACCTCTGCTCCTCGTCAACAATGAGAAGTCCAAGATTGTTAAATTCAATATCATTTGAAATTATACGGTGAGTGCCGATAAGAATATCTATCTCGCCGCGTTTGAGCTTTCTCTTTGTAATCCCCTGCTGCTTTGCGGTCTTGAAGCGTGATATCATATCAACGTTCACACCGAATGCGCGGAAGCGCGAAAGCGCGGTCTGATAATGCTGGAGCGCAAGAATGGTGGTAGGCACAAGGATAGCGACCTGCTTACCGCCAAGCACAGCCTTATAAGCCGCACGGAACGCGACCTCGGTCTTGCCAAAGCCGACGTCACCGCAGAGCAAGCGATCCATGGGCATACTCTGCATCATATCGCTCTTGATCTCATCAATCGCTTCAGTTTGAGCATCAGTTTCGTCATATTCAAACGCCGCCTCAAAATCGCGCTGAAAATCATCGTCACGCGGAAATGCAAAGCCACTTGTTCTCATTCTGCGCGCATAAAGGTCGATAAGCTCCTTTGCCATCTCCTTTACCGCCGCCTTGGCTTTTGCCTTAGTCCTTCCCCACTCCGCACCGCCAAAGCGCGAGAGCTTGATAAGACCGTCATCGGAGTGCGCGCCAACGTATTTAGAAACCATATCAAGCTTTTCAACGGGCAAAAACAGCTTATCGCTACCCGCATACTGAATGGTTATATAATCGTGCCCCACGCCGTTTTGAACAAGGTTGGTAATTCCCGCATAACGACCGATGCCATATGCCTCGTGAACGACGTAATCGCCGACCTCAAGGTCGTTATATGAGAATATTGCCTGCGTATTGCTCTTTTTCTTTTTGCGGCGCATTGATCTCGAAACGGAATTTATACCGCCGTTTCTGCCCTCTCGGTCGGTTGAAAGGATCGTCACACGCGCACCCGTCAGCTCATACCCCTTAAATTGCTGCTTCCAATAAACGCCTACAGCACCTGCCTCCAAGTCATCTGCTTCGATGCTTGCTTTTATTCCCTTTTCTTCAATAAGACCGCAAATGTTCTTTGCAAACACTTCGTTTTCACAAAGCACGGCAACTGAAAAATTGCTTGCTATATATTGCTCAATATCTTCAAAAAGAAGATCTGTTTTTTCATCATAGGAAACAGTTTGCTTGCTTCTGAAATGGAAGATTCCGCTTGTGTTCTTCCCCGAAAGTCCCTGTGTTATCGAGTCTGTGTGAAGCGTAACGTTCCTGTCACAGAAAAGCTCATATTGCACCGAGGGCTTTGAATAGTCGGTGTATTTGGGAGCGATCGTTCCGCCCTCAATCAATTCCTCGATTATCTGATTCTGATGCCACTCCGCACCCCGAATGCGCTCGGCAATAGCATTCGTGCCCTTTACAAGTACGCAGGTGCGCTCCTCAAAGTAATCAAATACAGAACAACGCTCGGGGTAGACGAGAGTAATGTATTTATCAATAAATTTCAGCGCTCCGCCCTCGCCCATAAGTCCGTCAATGGCGGTGATCTCACCCGTCATCTCAACAAGCGCGTCAGGGTCCTTACAGTTCTTGAAATGTGAGCTTATCGCGTCACGAATCCTCTCGACCGTTTCTGCATCTGTAAGTATCTCACGAGCAGGCGGAAGCTCAACACATTCAACGCTCTCAACCATTCTCTGCGTTTCGATTGAGAAAAGCCCCATTCGGTCGATCTCATCACCGAAAAATTCAATTCTTACGGGAAGGTCAGCTTTTATGCGCTCGCCCTCGCCATTGACATAAAATCCGCCAGGAGCATAAATATCAACAATGCCGCCACGGGATGCGAACTGCCCCGCGCCGTCTATCATATCAACGCACACATAGCCCGAAAGAGTCAAACGTCTTGTAAGCTCCCTCGGGTTGCTGATTGTTTTAGTATCAATTTTTATCACGCTCTCACGAAGCTTTTTGGGCGGAATAGTATATGAAA
The DNA here is from genome assembly GCA_964559465.1 of uncultured Lachnospiraceae bacterium. Classification (GTDB taxonomy): domain Bacteria; phylum Bacillota; class Clostridia; order Oscillospirales; family CAG-272; genus RGIG4608. Next base: position 621 of record CAZLIB010000067.1, on the reverse strand, counting down.
GCGCCGCATCGGGCGTCGTGACTACAACGTCAAGGTCGCCGTTCAAAATTCCAAACAAGACCTTAAGCCTCTCATGCTCGTACTCATGGGAGGCGGTAATATTATAAAAGTTAAGGTCGCGGTTGAGGTAGAAGCCCGCAGAGATGCCAAATTGCGTAAGCATCTTCTGCAATCGCAGGCATTCCTTTTCCTCGGGACAAAAGATGACAAGCGGTAAATTTCTCCTCTCTGCCCTCGTGTCGTTTACGAGTGACACGTAGGCAGCATCGCTTGCCCCGTCGGAAAGACCGCTGATAGCAATAGGATACGGCTTGTGAGTACGAAACTCCTTTTTCACGGTGTCAAGCAGTTGCCTGTATTCACCGTCACGCCTTATCGCATCGGTAATAAAGCTCATATTTTCTCCGTTTACTGTTTCTTATTGCAGATCTGCATTGCATCATCTATGGTTGCACTAAGTATTTTTTCAAGCCCCTCGCAAACGGTGGGCAACGTTGCTTCGAGATTTTTCAGATCCTCACCTGAAAACTCCGAAAGCACCCAGGATGCAAGGTCATAGTCGGGATGTGGCTTCTGACCAACACCTATTTTTATTCTCGGGAAAGTCTTTGTGCCAAGATG
>CAZLIB010000066.1:0-6706 GCA_964559465.1 uncultured Lachnospiraceae bacterium | reverse complement strand
CGTCAGGAGATAGACGGTGAGATGGGTGCAACTATGGTCGGTGTTCAGGCAAGACTTATGAGCCAGGCGATGAGAAAGCTCTCCGCTGTCATTTCAAAGAGCAACGCAGTGGTCATATTTATCAATCAGCTTCGTGAAAAGGTTGGTGTTATGTACGGTAATCCCGAAACTACGCCCGGCGGACGCGCGCTCAAGTTCTATTCTTCCGTTCGTATCGACGTTCGCAAGACAGAGCAGCTTAAAAACGGATCTGATGTTTACGGAAACCGTGTGAAATGTAAGATAGTCAAGAATAAGGTAGCTCCTCCTTTTAAGGTGGCTGAATTTGATATCCTCTATGGAAAGGGTATCTCTAAGTCAAGCGAGCTTATCGATATGGGTATCACACTCGGTATTATCAAAAAGAGCGGATCTTGGTTCTCTTATGAGGGCGAAAGACTTGCACAGGGCAAGGACAACACAAGAAAGATATTTGAGGGCAATCCCGAGCTTATGGATGAGCTTGAAGCAAAGGTAAGAGCTATGGCTGATAAGCTTAATGACCGGAGTGACGAATTTGAGCTTGACGATGACGACGATATCGAAAGCTTCGAGCTTGAAACTCTCTCTGACGAAGAGTAATTAATAAAATGAAAATCGAAATAATCGGTGTTAGTGCTTTTAGCGAGGGTGAGGAGATGATCCTCACTCTTCGTTTAAGCGGCGCGAACGGAAACGGTGAAAAGAGAAAATTTCTGCTTTTCACTAAGCAATATATTGAGCTTGGTGTCAATAAGGGCAGCGTTATCGACGAGGAGCTTTTTGACAGGATCGAGGAGCTTTCGCGTCAGTGCCGTGCGATAAGAAAGGGAAGCGATCTGCTTTCGTATTCGGCATCCTCAAAGGTGCGCCTCGCGCGAAGGTTAAGGCGAAAGGGTATTGACCGTGAGAGCGCGGAGAGTGCCGTATCACATCTCGAAAAAATAGGCCTTATTAATGAGGAGCTTGACGTTGAACGCGCGGTACGGTCGTATCTTAAAAAGCTTTGGGGCAAAAAGCGCATTTACCGTGAGCTTTGCGCCAAGGGTTATGAAAGGGAATACATAGCCCGTGAGCTTGAAAAGCTTGACGAGGAGCTTATGGTCGAGAATTGTGTTGCGCTTTTAAAAAAGAAGCACAAGATCTTTCCCGATGACCCTGAAACGCAAAAGAAAATAGTCGCCTCACTCGTAAGATACGGTTATTCCTTCTCTGAAATAAAGCGGGCATTACACATAATCGAAAAATAAAGAAAGCCGAGAGCGTTTTGCTCTCGGCTTATGTTTTATTCTAAATATTATTCGGCGATGTCGAAATATGTGTCCTTGTAAATAACGTAATAGATGCCGTCCTCATATTCTACCTTGTACCAAACGGTACCGTCGCTTTCGGTACCCTTGCCGATCGCTTGGAGAGCTGTACCCTCGGAAACGATATGAGCAATCTCGTCAGGGGATCCGTTTTCATCGTAGGCGGTGGATTTTCTAACGTTGATCGTCTGTCCTGATTTAACCACAAGAACATCGGAATTTTTCTTAAACGTTATATCTCCGTCGGGATTGTAATCGCCGGGGTCGTCCGTGGAAAGATAATCGTTGTTTACGTAACGTACGGCAGTTTCTTCAACTCCTTCAACAGTGATCTTGAACTCAATGCGCGCGAATGTGTATTCCTTGCCGTCCTCTGCAACGTAAACCACTGTTGCAACACCTGTTCTTGTAACAGATTCACCGATCTCGAACGTGAAATCAGCAACGGAGTAATCCTCGATGTGGCTGGGCTTTGTGAATGCCAAAGCGCTGTGAATGAAATAAACCTTTTCGTTCACTGTTGTAAAGCTTGTGATGGGCTTTGAGGTTGTAAGGCAGTCGGTTGAGACGTAGCGCTCTTCGCCTTCGAAGGAGATCTTTGACCAACCGCTTGCGTAGTAACCAAGTCTTTCGAGCTCCGTATCCTGTTCTACCCAACCGATAGCGTTATCGTCAAGTATTTCTGCGGAAGAACGAATGTGAAGTCCGTTGGAAATAACGTAAACCTTGTCGTTTGTTTCTGTGTAATTGCCGTGATCAATGTCGGGCATGGGCTCACCGCAGTTGTCACAAGTCTTGTCATTATCTGCGTCCGCATGTTCTGTGCAAGCGGGTCTATCAAGCTTTGCGCCGCAATTATCGCAGACGTAGTTTATATCGGCATCAACGTGCTCGGTGCAATCGGGATCGCCGTTAGTCGTTGTGGTAGTAGTTGTAGTGGTTGTGGTGGTTGTGGTGGTTTTCTTGTCATTGTTGTTCTGGCAAGCGAAAAGCGTTACCGTGAGAATGACGATAAGGCAGAGAACAACGACGATAGCAATTTTAAGAACTTTGTTCATATGTGCTCCTTTCGTGACACGGGATGAAATTCCCTTAAATTCGAGTATTATAATTCATAAAACAATTATATCAAACATATATTCAAAAGTCAATAAAAAGAAAGAAAAAATATCGGTTATTTTCTGCAAAAAAAGCAAATAAAAAAACGGACACGTGAGATGCCCGTTTTTTTATTTGAATCGAATTAAGCCAAAGCGTTGAGCTTCTTTGTGAACTGGCTCTTTTTGCGAGCTGCTGCGTTCTTGTGGATGATGCCACGAGCTGCTGCCTGGTCAATTTTCTTTGTAGCTGCCTTGTAAGTAGCCTGAGCAAGCTCTACGTCGCCTGCTGCAAGAGCTGCTTCGTACTTCTTGATTTCAGTCTTAAGCTGTGTCTTGAACATTTTATTCTGCAATGTCTTTGCCTGAATAACTTTTATACGCTTTTTTGCACTTTTGATGTTTGCCAAAGCTTTACCCTCCTTGATAAAATACTGAAACAGTAAACACCTGCACCTGAGAGGGTGTGCGAGTGTTCTCGTCCATACGTTGTATATGATAACACATTGCAAAATAAAATGCAATAGTTTTTTTAAAAAAAGTTTTTTAAAATTTTATTCTTTTTTCACAATAATAGGAAAATAATTCTGAAAAAAGTATTGACAAGCCTCTTTTGTTGTGATAAAATAGTAAACTGCAATATAATTGCTAACTATGTCCTTTTTGAATCTTTAGTAATGGCGAAAAACGGCGCTTATTATATAAATAAGGAAAAGTGACGGTTGGCAAAACGTCGCAAAAGGCGTTCGCTTTTGTGATGAGAAATTTTTTGAATGGAGTGATTGTATTAATGATCAACATCAGAGAACACAAACAAGGTAAAACCACAAGAATGAGCTTTTCCAAGAACAGAAGCACGCTCCCGCTTCCAAATCTTGTTGAAATTCAGACCGCATCATTCAAATGGTTCCTTGAGGAAGGTCTTGCAGAAGTCCTTCGTGACGTTTCCCCCATCACTGATTTTTCGGGAAATCTTTCTATTGAGTTCGTTTCGTACTCAATCGATACAAAGCCGAAATATACAGTTGAGGAATGTAAGGAGAGAGATGTAAACTACGCAGCTCCCCTTAAGGTTAACGTTCGTCTTACAAACAAGCAGACAGGCGAGGTTAAGCAGACGGATATTTTTATGGGTGAATTCCCCATCATGACGGAAACGGGTACTTTCGTAATTAACGGTGCAGAGCGCGTTATCGTTTCGCAGATCATTCGTTCTCCCGGTATGTATTACTCTTCAGAGATCGACAAAACAGGTAAGAGAATGTATGCATCAACCGTTATTCCTTACCGCGGTGCTTGGCTTGAATACGAAACAGACATCAACAATGTTGTATGGGTGCGTATCGACAAGAACAGAAAGGTGCCGATCACAATGCTCATTCGCGCTCTCGGCGTAGTTCCCGGTGAGGAAGCTGACGACAAGGGCAAGATTGCGGAATATCGCTCAACTATTGAAACAAGAGACGATGTTTATGCTATCTTCGGCAACGAAGAAATGCTCGCAGCTACATTTGATAAGGATGAGTGCGAGGAGCTTGCGGCGAGAAACCACACAAGTGCGGGCATTGAGGCGCTTAAAGAAATATATAAGAGACTTCGTCCCGGTGAACCCCCGCTCGTAGAGTCAGCATACACACTCCTTAACAATTACTTCTTCGATGCAAGAAGATATGACATTCAGCCCGTTGGTAGATATAAGTACGACAAGAAGATGAATCTTGCCGACAGAATCGTTGACCACAGACTTGCAGAGGACGTTGTTGCTCCTCTCACGGGTGAAGTGATCTATGAAAAGGGCGCAGTTATTACAAGAGAGGTTGCAGATGCTATTACACACGCAGCTGTCAACGCCGTTTCTCTCGAGCTTGATAACGGTACTGTTATCAGAGTATTCTCTAACAACACAATAGAACCCGAATATATAATCGGAACAGACCTTGCGGACTGTGGAATCAAGGAAAAGGTAAAGACTGATGTTCTTCTTTCTCTTATGGAAGAGGTTGGCGGTGATATCGACGCTCTTAAAGAACTCGCTAAGCTCAACGTTCACAAGCTTTGCCCGAAGCATATTACAAGAGATGATATTTTTGCTTCCATCAACTATCTCTTTAACCTCACTCACGAGGTTGGTAAGTACGATGACATCGACCACCTTGGCAACCGTCGTATCCGTTCCGTAGGTGAACAGCTTCAGAACCAGATGAGAATCGGCTTCTCCAGAATGGACAAGATCATTAAGGAGAGAATGACGACTCAGGATAACGAAAAGCTTACACCTCAGGCTCTTATCAATATCAGACCCATCGTGACTGTTATCAGAGAATTCTTTGGCTCATCACAGCTTTCACAGTTTATGGACCAGAACAACCCGCTTGCGGAGCTTACTCATAAGAGAAGACTTTCTGCACTTGGTCCCGGAGGTCTTTCCAGAGACAGAGCATCCTTTGACGTCCGTGACGTTCACTATACACATTACGGAAGAATGTGTCCCATTGAGACACCCGAAGGCCCTAACATCGGTCTTATCTCCTATCTCACAACCTATGCAAGAATCAGCGATTACGGCTTCATCATGGCTCCTTATCGTAAGGTTAAGCACGTTGAAGAAAACGGTGTGGTTCGTCATTACGTGACTGACGAGGTTGAGTATATGACTGCTGATGTTGAGGATAACTACGTAGTTGCTCAGGCGAACGAGCCTCTTGACGAGAATGGCTGCTTCATCAGAAGCCGTGTAACAGCTCGCGATAAGACAGAGATCGTTGAGGTTGATGCAGCAGCAGTTGACTATATGGACGTTGCTCCTAAGATGGTTGTTTCCGTTGCTACAGCTTGTATTCCTTTCCTTGAGAACGATGACAACTCCCGTGCGCTTATGGGATCTAACATGCAGAAGCAGGCAGTTCCGCTTATGGTTACCGACTCTCCCATTGTTGGTACGGGTATGGAGTACAATGCCGCAGTTGACTCAGGTGTTGTTATCACATCAAAGGTTGCGGGCGTAGTTGACTACGTTGACGCAGACAAGATCGTTATCCTTTGCGACGACGGTCATAAGGAAACCTATTATCTCCTCAAGTTCAAGAGAACTAACCAGGGCACCTGCTTCAACCACCGTCCCATCGTTGACAGAGGCGAAAGGGTTGAGGTCGGACAGGTTATCGCTGACGGTCCCGCTACTGATATGGGTGAGCTTTCTCTTGGTAAGAATGCCCTTATCGGCTTTATGACTTGGGAAGGTTATAACTACGAGGACGCTGTCCTTCTTAATGAAAAGCTTGTAAGAGATGACGTTTACACATCTCTACACATAGAAGAATATACTCACGAAGCACGTGACACAAAGCTCGGCCCGGAGGAGATCACAAGAGAGATTCCCAACGTTGGCGAGGATGCTCTTAAGGATCTTAACGCCGAGGGTATCGTAAAGAAGGGTACTGAGGTACGTGCAGGTGATATCCTTGTGGGTAAGATCACTCCTAAGGGTGAAACAGAGCTTACAAGTGAAGAAAGACTTCTTCGTGCTATTTTCGGCGAAAAGGCAAGAGAAGTCAGAGATACGTCTCTCCGTGTTCCTCACGGTGAGTCCGGTATCGTTGTTGACGTTAAGGTGTTCTCACACGAAAACGGTGACGAGCTTCCTGCCGGTGTCAACAAGAGCGTAAGAATCTATCTTGCGCAGAAGAGAAAGATCTCCGTTGGTGACAAGATGGCGGGCCGTCACGGTAACAAGGGTGTCGTTTCACGCATCCTTCCTCCCGAAGATATGCCCTTCCTTCCTGACGGTACTCCTCTTGATATCGTTCTTAACCCCCTGGGCGTTCCTTCACGTATGAATATCGGTCAGGTTCTTGAGGTGCATCTTGGTATCGCCGCAAGAAAGCTTGGCTGGAAGATCATGACTCCCGTATTCGACGGCGCTAATGAGCGCGATATCGTTGAATGTCTTGAGGCGGCAGGTCTTTACCGTGAGATCCGCGCAGGCGAAAGTGTAGCAGGTAAGGAGCTTATCTCCTTGACTGTTGACGAAAACGGTGAAAAGAAGATCGAAAGACTTACAGATGAGCAGAAGGCAGATGCGCAGTATCTTGAACAGCTTAAGGCAGAGGATAAGCTCAGAGTAGTTGACGGTAAGACAACACTTTACGACGGTAGAACGGGTGAGCCCTTTGATAACCCCGTAACCGTTGGTATTATGTACTATCTCAAGCTCCATCACCTTGTTGACGATAAGATCCACGCCCGTTCCAACGGTCCTTACTCTCTCGTTACACAGCAGCC
>CAZLIB010000065.1:0-6801 GCA_964559465.1 uncultured Lachnospiraceae bacterium | reverse complement strand
CAATAACCCAACTGCAAATGCAAAGAAATATAATTCTCCCACACAGTCGCTTTATCATTTTCAAAATGAACCTTGTAATTATCCCATTCCTTTTCAATAATAAATCCGTATTCACAAAGCGAATAAATGGAATCATCAGCTCCCATAACGTATGAATGATACATATATACCTCACTAAATTTTAACACCAAAACTCTTTAGCCGCTTTCTTTGAAGCCGGAGGCGCAAAGAAAGCTAACAAAGAAACGCCGATTCGCCTACGCGGCGAGCGCCACTGCGCGTGGAGCGCCACTTTTAAAAAAAGTGGACAAAACAATCGCACAAAGTAAGTGCGAACAAAGTGCTAAAACTCCTCAACCTCGTTTGGTCTGTTCACGTCATACTTTTTGAGCATTCCGCGAACTTTTTGGTCAACGGTTGCGACAACGGTCACGCCGTCATAGCCGTATTCAACGCTCTCGACGGTTGAATTTTTATAAAGAATATTGAGCGCCGCCTGCTCTGAATTGGGAATTACGAACGTGACCTTGCTCTTGCCCGCGTGGATTATTTCTTCTATCTTATCAAGCAAAGTATCAATTCCCTCTCCGCTCTTTGCGGAAATAGCGCAAACAACACGGTTGGGGTCTTCATTATTTGCAATATAGGACGGCAACTCGGCAGAAATTCCGAGATCGCATTTGTTATAAACGTAGATAGTTGGCTTTCCTGCCGCGCCAAGCTCCGCAAGAAGACTCTCGGTTACATCGAGCTGCGCTCTTGCCTCGTCGTCGTGCGCGTCAATTACTATCATTAAGATGTCAGCATAAACTGCCTCATCAAGCGTTGATTTGAACGCCTTTACAAGATGGTGGGGCAGCTTTCTGATAAATCCAACGGTGTCGGTGAGAAGCACAGTTTCGCCGCAGGGTAACTTTAACTTTCTTGTTGTCGGGTCAAGCGTTGCAAATAGCTTATTCTCTGCAAGAATATCTGCATCAGTAAGAGTATTCAAAAGTGTTGACTTGCCTGCATTTGTGTAACCGACAATGGCTATCTGCGGGATTTGGCTTCTGTCACGGCTTGCGCGCATCGTCCTTCTGTTCTTTTCAAGCTCTTCGAGCTCCGCCTCAAGCGCAACTATACGGCGCTTCATGTGACGGCGGTCGCTTTCAAGCTTACTCTCACCCGGACCTCTCGTACCAATACCGCCGCCAAGACGTGAAAGCTCCGTGCCCTTACCTATAAGTCGGGGCGCGGTGTATTTCAGCTGAGCAAGCTCGACCTGAAGCTTACCCTCGCCCGTTGTCGCGTGAAGGGCAAAGATATCAAGAATGAGCATTGAACGGTCGATAACGCTAATGTCATCCCCTAAATCGTCCTCGATATTTCTAATCTGTGACGGAGAAAGCTCCGCGTCAAAGATGACGAGCTTCACTCCATTATTTTTGCAAAGCTCTGAAAGCTCTGCAATCTTTCCCTTTCCAAGAAGAGTTCTCGGGTCGGGAGTTTCCTTATTCTGCACAAGGCGAGCGAACTCCTCACCGCCCGCGGTGTCAAGAAGCCGAGCAAGCTCGTCAAGCTCCTTTTCCACCTCTTCTGCAGAATCATCTCTTGTAACTATACCCACAAGAACTGCCTTTGAGATATGCTCCTGTGAATCCTTAAAATTCAATTGCATAAATAATCACCTCCGAATTTCGTCAGCATTGATCCGTCGGGGTTCTTGATATTGGGGTACGAGGAATCTATAAACGTCACACTTCCGCGCGCATCGCCGTCGCACAAAAGTCCATTTTCTTCAAGTCGGCGGCGCGTTTCTCTTGCAGTACCAGCGCTTCCGTCAAAAATAAGAACGTCATCACCGAGAATACGCGATATTTCGCCCTTTACAAAGGGATAGTGAGTGCAACCAAGCACGACCGCATCAAGCTTTTCTGCTTTCAGTGGCTCAAGAAGTTCCTCAAGGAAAGAGTGCAATGCTTCGCCCTCCATCTCGCCTCGCTCAACGAACTCAACAAGCCCCGCGCAAGCAAACGGAATGACCTTAGCATTTGCCGAATATCTGCCAAGCAATGATGCAAATTTTTCCTCTTTGAGGGTAAGCGGAGTTGCAAGCACCGCAACTATGGGATGCTCACGGCAAAGCGCCGCAGGCTTTAAGGCAGGCTCAACACCGACGATGATATCATCGGGATATCTTTCTCGCAAATTAGCTACCGCAACGCTGGTTGCGGTATTGCACGCGATCACAAATGCCTTTATTCCCTCCGCTTTAAGCTTTTCATAGACAGAAAGAGTAAGTGCGCGCACTTCACCTGCACTCCTTACGCCATAGGGCGCGTTAGCGGTATCACCGAAATATATGAAATTTTCATTTGGAAGAACCTTGGTCAGCTCCTTCAGTACGCTTATTCCGCCAAGTCCCGAATCAAAGACCGCGATCGCTGCTCCCTTATTTGTCATTTTACACCTCAATAAACACAATAAGGGCAAGTATGTGTAGTTACACATAGCTTGCCCATAGTTGCGAAATGTACCGATTTTTGAATTATATTGCAAAGAGTGGAATTATCTTCCGCTTGCCTGCAATCTCTTCTTAAACTTATCAACTCTACCGCCGGCGTCAACGAATTTCTGCTTACCGGTAAAGAAAGGATGACATTTAGAGCAAATTTCAACTCTTACTTCTCCGCCCTTTGTGGACTTTGTTGTAACTGTCTCACCACAAGCACACTTAATTGTAACTTCTTCATACTTAGGATGGATACCTGTCTTCATTCTATTTACACCTCACTTTTTAGCAAAATTATTCACATTGCATTTGATTATAACACAATTAAACACATTTTGCAATAGTTTTTTAAAATTTTTTCAAATTTTATTTTCAATAGCGGTGCGAAGCTCCGAAATTATCTTTTTCTCAAGCCGTGATATGTAGGATTGCGATATTCCAAGGCGGTCGGCAACGTCCTTCTGTGTCATTTCCTTCCTTCCGAAAAGGCCGTAACGCATCTCGATTATCAGTCGCTCGCGCTCATCAAGATGCTCAACCGCTTCCCTTATTATCCTTCTCTCCTCCTCCTGCTCAAGCTCGTAGGAAACGTTGTCCTCCTCGCTTCCAAGCACGTCGGAAAGCAGCAGCTCGTTACCGTCCCAATCGACGTTCAGCGGCTCGTCAATAGAGATATCACCTCTGCTCTGTGAATTCTTCCTTATATACATAAGGATCTCGTTTTCTATACATCTGGAAGCGTAGGTAGCGAGCTTAATATTCTTATCCGAACGAAAGGTATTTATCGCCTTGATAAGACCTATCGTTCCAATCGAAACAAGATCCTCTATACCGATTCCCGTGCTTTCAAATTTCTTTGCTATATACACCACAAGGCGCAGATTATGCTCGATAAGTATATCGCGTGCGGTGGGGTCGATACCAAGATTTTCAATACACTCCGCTTCTCTCTCCTTCGAAAGCGGTGGCGGCAGCGTATCGGGGCCGTTGACGTAATAAACTCCGTTTTCTGCTCCCCTTGAAAGTATTTTAGCAAGCAGCACCTTGCATTTGAATATAAGATTTTTTAAAAGGTCTGCGCTGCATTTAAAAATTCCCAAAATAAAAACGAATATATTATTTTTCTTAGACATATCTGTCTCCTTTAGTTTATTGCTTCGCTTGAAATTATAGCATTGTGAGTGTCCGATATTTTACCTTTGACAAGTGCAAGATAAACATCAAGCTCCTTTTCTCTTTTGCCCGATACCAGCTTTACGCTCTTCATTCGCACCGCAGGCAGGAGAGCGCCGCCACCGACCGTTTTTGTAGGAACAAGACGCACGCCCGATGCAACGGAGAATGGCAGTGCACTGACATCCACCCCATCCGCCAAAGCCAGATAAAGCGCATTTGTAAGCACTGTGGAGCATGCCTCCAGCTCCGCAAACACCACCGCCTTGCCGCTTATCGGCTCAACTGCAAGATTCCCACTGTCCACAAGGGCATAAAGGTGCGCGCTGCCCGCCTCGCCGCTTATTTCAAGCGTCACTGTCCTTTTTGATGTTGAGGAACGGAATATGCGTCCCCCCCAGAGCGTGACAGCGCTTCCCACCGCCGCAAGCAGAGCGAAAATCCAAACGTCTATTCCCTCCTCTATTCCAAGCTCACCCGCAAATATCTCCACCCTATTAAAAATCGAAAACAGTGCGGTCATAAGTCCGCCAAGAAGCGCGGACACAAAAAAATACAAAAACGTCGCCTTTATAAGCCTCCCTATGCTCACGCCCTTTTCCAAATATACCATTAGACACATTACTATAAGCACAAAAATATCAAGAACAAAAGCAAGCACTCCGTCACTCGTAATAAAGAGAGCAGCTACAGAATAAGCTCCTCCGATCACTGATGCCACACATGCACGAAGCGTTGGCAGACGTTTGTGTAAGAGCATACACGATATGTAAAAGCATAGAAAATCCATACTGAAATTTATCAAAAACAGAAGGTCTCCGTAAACGATCATTTTTCTCTCCTGTAAATATTTCTTGTTTGATTATACCTCTAAAAATAAGCAAATAATGTCAAAGCGTGTGCCTTTTTTAAGTTTTTGTATTTACTTATTCAATTTTTTATGATACAATGACTTGAATATTGAACGAAAAATGTCTTTTTACATATGATATTAGTGATTTGATGCTTTTCATATCCTATTTTATCGAAAGGAAGAATACTATGCAACTTAAGGTAGTAAAATTCGGTGGCTCGTCACTTGCCGACGCCGAGCATTTTAAGCAGGTCGCAAGCATAATAAAGGCAGATTCCGCACGCCGCTACGTCGTAGCAAGTGCGCCCGGAAAGCGCGTAGGCAGCGACGAAAAGGTCACCGATATGCTTTACAACTGCTATAATATGATCCGTAACCACGAGGATATTACTGAGTATTATCAAAAGATCATAAACAGATACACAAGCATTATAGCAGGGCTTGGCATTGATTTTGACATTACGGGAGAGCTTGAATACATAAAGAACGCTATGATGGCACGCTCCGGCCGCGACTTCGCCGCAAGCAGAGGCGAATATCTCAACAGCTTGATTCTTGCAAAATATCTTGACTTTGATTTTGTTGACGCAGAAAATGTTATCTTTTTCAAGGAAAACAGCGAGTTTGATGAGGAGAAAACCAATAATGCGATGAAGACAGAGCTTTCAAAGCACAAAAACGCGGTCATTCCCGGCTTTTACGGCACCATGCCCAACGGAACTATTAAAACGTTCACGCGTGGTGGATCTGACATTACGGGTGCAATAGTTGCCCGCGCAGTGAGTGCCGATCTCTATGAAAACTGGACCGATGTTTCGGGATTTATGATGGCAGACCCCAAGGTGATTGAAAATGCGCTTCCAATTTCCCTGATAACGTATAGGGAGCTTCGAGAGCTTTCTTATAACGGTGCAACCGTATTGCACGAGGATTCTATCTTCCCCGTTCAAAAGGAAGGAATAACTATCAATATTCGAAACACAAACCACCCCGAGGATAAGGGCACTCTTATCGTTCCAATTGCATCCAATTATGAAAGCAAGCACATAATTACGGGTATTGCAGGCAAAAAAGGATTTTCGGTAATTAATATCGAAAAAAATCGAATGGGCAGTGAATTTGGCTTTGCGGCAAGGGTCTTTAAATGCCTTGACCAATATGGAATACACACCGAGCATCTTGCATCAGGTATCGATTCAATGAGCCATATCGTAAGCACTGCAGAGCTCAATGCCAAAATAGAGGAATTCATTCCTGAGCTCCATAGAATTACCGAGGCGGATAATATCACCGTTGACACAGGTCTTGCGCTCGTGGCTGTAGTCGGTCGCGGAATGAAGGAAACCAAGGGTACTGCCGCAAGAATATTCGGAGCTATTTCGAATGCGGGCGTGAACGTGCGAATGATCGACCAGGGAGCCAGCGAATTGAATATCGTTATCACGGTATACGAATCCGATTATGAAAAAACTATTGAAGCAATTTATAGGGAGTTTATAAAATAAATGAACGTGATCGAATACTTTGAAGCGCCAAACAAGAAATTTTGGATTGCGCAAATTGAAAAAAGCGATTGGGATGCGGGGAGGTATTTGGCTTATTTGCTAAAAGAAAATAAGCTGAAGGACTTAGTCGGAGCTTCAAAAGTATTGATGCTTGTAGAAGGCGAAAATCTCATTTCATTTTGTACGTTGGCAGAAAAGGACGACGTTCAGCCCACCGACTTAACGCCTTGGATAGGCTGGATATATACCTTCCCCGCATATCGCGGAAATCGCCTTGCCGGTGAGCTGATATCACACGCCGAGCAGCTTGCAAGAAATGACGGTGCCAAGAACGTTTACATTTCTACCAATCACATCGGTCTTTATGAAAAATACGGATATGAATTTTTCGCCGCGGCGAAGGATGTCGAAGGTGAAGATACAAGAATTTATAGAAAGAAATTATAACAATAAACAACCAACGCTCCGACAAACTCGGAGCGTTGGTTTTACCGCTAAATTGGGATTTATCGGGATGTTAGCACTCGCTTTGTACGATTGTTTTGTCCACTTTTTCAAAAGTGGCTCTCCACGAGCAGTGGCGCGGTTCAAGGGCGCGCAGCCCTTGTATACGCCATTTCTTTTTGGGAACTTTTTCTTTGTGGCTATACCTGCAAAGAAAAAGTGGACTCGGGGCGAGAAGTCGCTATAGTCAGTGCCACTAACTATAGATACCCAAACCATTTAGCCGCTTTTCTTTCGCGGTATAGGCGGAAAGAAAAGCTAACAAAAGAAAC
>CAZLIB010000064.1:0-6829 GCA_964559465.1 uncultured Lachnospiraceae bacterium | reverse complement strand
GCGGGCGCCACCTTTTGAAAAAGGTGGACGAAAACCTTTTATCGCTTGGTTTGCGCGAACAATGTGCGCAATAAATCAAAATTTGAAAATAATACACACTGTTTTTTATTGTCCTTGCATTTTTCTTCTATTTATGCTATAATAAACCGAAAATACGAACAACGGAGAAAATATGAAAAAATCAAAATTAATTTTAACCTTGTTTTTGACCTTCTTCAAGATCGGCGCATTTACCTTCGGGGGCGGTTACGCAATGCTTTCCCTGCTCGAAAATGAATTCGTTTCCAAAAAAAAATGGCTCACAAAAGAGGAGTTTCTCGATATGGTCGCTATTGCAGAGTCCACTCCGGGTCCCATTGCAATAAACTCTGCCACATTCATTGGCTATAAGGCGGCAGGAGCACTCGGTTCTGCCCTTGCAACACTCGGCGTAGTGCTTCCCTCTTTTATAATCGTATACGTCATCTCGCTTTTCCTCGATCAATTTCTCACTCTCACACTCGTTGCAAACGCGTTCCGCGGAATTCAGGCGTGTGTGGTATACCTCATTGGCTCGACAGGATTAAAGCTCTTTAAGCAGATGGAGAAAAAGCCTCTGCCTATAGCAATTATGGCAACCGTTCTTGCTTGTATGGTGGCATTCTCACTCTTTGCAGTGAGATTTTCATCTATCATATATATTCTTATATCAGGCGCACTCGGAGTTATAGCTTTCTATAGCAAAAAGCAAAGCGGGAAGGAGGAGCAAAAATGATCCTTCTTGAACTTTTCTTAACATTTTTCGAAATAGGCGCACTCACCTTTGGCGGTGGCTATGCAATGATCCCATTTGTTCGTGAGCAAGTCCTCGCTCACGGGTGGCTCACAGAAGAAGAGCTGCTTAATATGATAGCAGTTGCCGAATCCACTCCCGGCCCCATCGCTATCAATATGGCAACCTTCGTCGGCTCCGAGCAGGCAGGAATTCTCGGCTCCGCCGTAGCAACACTCGGGGTGGTTCTTCCCTCATTCATCATCATTTTAATTATCGCTTCCCTTCTCAAAAATTTCCTCAAATACAAGGGAGTCAATGCATTCCTTGCAGGAGTTCGTCCGTGCGTAGTGTCCCTCATTCTCGGAACCGCTATTACTCTGTTTTTAAGCGTTCTTCTCGGAATAGGCGAAAATGATTTTGCATTAAATCTTGACATAAGGGGTATTATTATTTTTGCCCTTGTAGTAGTTATAGCAACTATATACAAAAAGATCAAAAGTAAAAAGCCCTCTCCAATTCTTATGATCGCAATATCCGCGTGTCTTGGAATGATCCTTTATTCACTCCCCCTATAAAATCAAAAAGGATAAAATTATGAAAAAAACTGCACTTATAACAGGCGCATCCGGAGGTCTTGGACTTTCATTCGTAAACATCTTTGCGCGAGACGGATATGACCTCGTGCTCGTAGCAAGAAATGCCGAACGCCTTGAAGAAATAAAGAATGAGATCGAGAAAAAATACAATGTAAAAGCAACCGTCGTCCCCAAGGACCTTTGCAAGCCAAACGGCGCGCAGGAGGTATATAACGCCACTGAGCAGGCAGGAATCAAGATCGACGTGCTTGTGAACAACGCGGGCTTTGGCGATTTCGGCGAGTTTCACAAGAGCGATATCAATAAGCAGATAAGAATGGTCGACCTAAACTGCACGGCACTTATGCACCTCTGCCATCTCTACATTCCCGGGATGATCAAAAACGGCGGCGGAAAAATTCTCAACGTCGACTCCATCGCGTCATTCCAACCGGGACCGCTTATGAGCGTTTATTACGCAACAAAAGCGTTCGTTCTCTCCTTCTCACAGGCACTCCACCGTGAGCTTAAAGGAACGGGCGTTACAGTCACCTCTCTCTGCCCGGGTCCTATCAGAACGAATTTCGATACGGCTGCCGACCTTGGCGAGTCGGGACTTTTCAAAAACCTCAAGGTCTGGGATCCTGACATTGTTGCCGAGTTTGGTTATAAAAATATGAAACGCGGCAAAGCAGTTTGCGTTTGCGGATTTGTAAATAAAATAATAGTATTTGCCAACCGCCTCGCTCCCCGTTGCCTTGTAAGGGAGCTTGTATATCATCTTCAAAAAATACAATAAAATAAAAACCACGGAAAAGCTTTTCCGTGGTTTTATTTTTGAGATTATTTTTCTGTTGTAAGAACAAAGCTGTTATTTTCTCTGACGAATTTATCGACCTTATCCATCAATATACTTTGGTTGAGGCGCTCCTCGCCGTATTCCTCAAGAATCTCCGCTTCTGTCTTACCTGAGATTGCAATCAGCTCTGTAAGCAGCGCCTTGTATTCTTCCTCAGTAACCTCAAAGCTCTCCGCTTGCATTACAGCGTATACAACAAGCTCGTTCTTCACTGAGCTTTCAATGAACTTTTCAAATTCACTAACGTCCTCAAAGCCATAGTAGGTGAGCATCGTTTCAAACGTCACACCGTACATAGAAGCGTAATACTCTACCTCACTGCTGTACATATTGTAATAGTAATCGTATTCCTGCTGAGGAATCTCAATAACCGTCGCATTTTCAACTATCTTTGTCCACACTGCAGTAAGGAGATTTTCTTCTATAGAATCATTGATATAATCCTTAAAATATTGTATGAGCTCCTCACCCGTCGTGTACTGACCGCCCGTGTATTCGTTAACCCACTCGTCGGTAAGCTCGGTTTTTGCTATATAGTTAACAGTAACCTTGAAAATAGCATCCTTACCCGCATAATCCTCATTGTAATAATCCTCAGGAAAGGTCACGGGAACATCAATGGTCTCACCGACCGTCGCCCCAATAACACCCTGCGCAAATCCGTCGATAAAGCTTCCCGTTCCGCTTGACGTAACTGTTATAAACTGATCGCCGTCGATATAGGCGTTAGTGCCCGTTGCACTTCCGCCCTCAAAGGGAACGTCGTTTATATAGCCCTTGTAGTCAAAGTTGAAGATAACACCCTCTTCAACCGTGCCTTCTTCAACCTTTTCATATTCGCTCTCCTGAAAAAGCATAATGGTGATCTGCTGCTCGATATAGCCGTCCTCAACCTCAAGCTGATCCACCTCGATCTCAAGTCCCTCGTACTGACCGAGCGTAATATACTGGCTTACGTCGGTATTGAACAGATCCATTGAGGAATATTCGGGGTCGTCATTACCACCGTCACCGGTTGTGGTTGTAGTTGTTGTGTTGGTAGTTGAAAACAGTTTGTTAGAAATGTTATTGTCAGTTAAAAGAATGAAGCCCGTCGCAAGAACGACAACACCAAGCGCAAAAGCAATAATTGTTATAATAGTTGACTTTTTCATAATATTCTCCAAATAAAATAATAAATTGAAATAAAAAAGGGACCTTTCTCGTCATAAAACAGAATAAGTCCCTTATTTTATAGGAAATTCCGCTTCATATTCAAGCGGCAAGATGCTTATGCCTCTTCTTTGATAACTTCCTTGCCATTGTAAGAACGGCATTTCTTGCAAACTCTGTGAGAGAGTACGAATTCACCGCACTTGGGGCACTTTACGATGCCGGGAAGTCCCAACTTCCAGTTGTTTGAACGTCTTTTGTCTCTGCGAGCCTTAGACACTTTTCTCTTCGGTACTGCCATTGTCCTACACCTCCTTGTTAGTGTGATACACAATTTATCTACGATATTATACTACATAAAATTTCATTTGTCAAGTAATTTTTTTAAAACTTCTAATCTTGGGTCAATTTCTTTTGTCACGCAACCGCAATCGCCGTACTTTTTGGGCTTTCCGCACTTAGGACAAAGGCCCTCGCAATCCTCAGAGCAAAGCAATTTGCGCGGAAAGTCGATAAGAAGCTCCTCGCGAACCGCATCGTCAAGCACGAGCTTACCGTCGTTAAGCACGATATATTCGTCAACGCTCTCCTCCAATTTTTCCTCGCTCACCATTCCCTCGGTTACCACCGTTCTCTCAAAATCAAGCGAGAAAACACCGCGCACCTCATCAAGGCAACGCGCGCACTCACCGACGTATGGAAGCTCAGCAGTGAGGGTAAGACGCATATACCCGGCGCTATTGGTTATCTTACCGTAAACTCTTGCCCCATCAGTAAACGTAACGTCTTCGATAATTTCAGGCGTGAGAACGAAATCTATCAAAAGAGACGATACCTCACCGCGAAGCATAGGATTAAGGTCGACAGTCATATAGCACTCCTTTCAAATTACTTTCAAATAAACAACGGAGGATATTATAACCGATATTTGTCCCGTTGTCAAGCGATTTGAAGGAATATTTTTTATAACTTGAAAATAAAATTGTTGAAATCGCACGGATTATATGTTATCATATTCATAGATGATTATAATAAGGAGAATTTATATGTTGTATATAATCCTGGCCCTTCTTGCATTGGCAATTGCAATATGTGTAACACTCAAGCTCAACGTCTGGTATATGATCGCTATATATTGGTCCCTTGTTTCTTTAAACTGGGTAATTAAAAGAATTAAGGATGGCAAAAAAATATCATGAATAAAACATATACTCACGAACGATTTGGAGAGGAGCGCGCGCTTTACGGTCTTGACGGTATCAAGCTTGTAGAATGCTCGTTCGACGGAATTGAGGACGGCGAAAGCGCCCTCAAGGAATGTAAAAATATTGAGTGTGACGGTGTTTTCTTCAATCTCCGTTATCCTCTTTGGCACGACGATAACGTTTTGCTTGAAAACTGCGAGATGACCGAGCTCTGCCGCGCAGCGCTCTGGTACAGCGAAGATATAAACGTAAGAGCATCAAAGCTCTACGGAATCAAGGCGCTTCGCGAATGCAAAAATATAAAAATAACCGATTGCGACGTAAAAAGTGTTGAATTCGGTTGGTTTTCCCATAACATAAATATCACAAGCTCTAAATTTCAAGGTGAATATTTTATGCTTCAGGCAACGAACCTCAATATAAAGGATTCTTCCCTTCTTGGAAAATACTCATTCCAGTACATAAAAGATTCAACCTTTGAAAATTGTAACCTTGACACCAAGGATGCCTTTTGGCACGCCAAAAACGTTACCGTTAAAAATTCGATCGTCAAGGGTGAATATCTTGCTTGGTATGCTGAAAATATCACCTTCGAAAATTGTACCATCATCGGCACACAGCCCCTTTGCTATTGCAAGGGCTTAAAGCTTATCAACTGCAAAATGATTGATTGTGACCTCTCGTTTGAAAAGAGCGAGGTGGAGGCGACCGTTATCGGTAATATCACAAGCGTTAAAAACGCATATAGAGGCTTTGTCCACGCCGATAGCATCGATGAAATAATAATTGACGACGAAAATGCCAATGCAGAGATCAAGGTGGCATCTCTGAAATGAAAAGTTCACACAAGGCGGTGAAAAAATGAAGATAAATAAAAATTTAAAGGGCTGGCTCTATCTGCTCCCCGCGTTTATCTTTATCGCGGTGTTTATGATATACCCCCTTATCGATGTTTTTATATATTCCTTTGAGGAGGGCTTTAATTTCGTATCGGGCGAGTTCTTCGGAGTGGGAATTTATAACTACGAATATGTGCTTCGCGATCCATTCTTTTTGCAAGCGCTCAAGAATACTTTTATACTTGTTGCAATAACCGTGCCCGCATCAACGGCGCTTGCGCTCGTTATCTCGGTCGGTCTTTCCTCCATCAAATGGCTCAGAAAGGCGTATCAAACGCTTTTCTTTCTTCCCTACGTAACGAACACCCTTGCAGTAGGTCTTGTTTTTATGATTCTTTTCAAAAAAACGCCCTATAGCGACGGACTTGTAAACTTTGTTATAACGTCCCTTGGCGGCACGGCAATAGATTTTATCGACGGCGCATACTGGGCAAAGATGACGGTTCTTTGTATATATACCATTTGGGTGGTAATGCCCTTTAAGATACTTATCTTCACATCAGCCCTTGCAAGTGTGGACAAGACTCTCTATCAGGCGGCAGCAATAGACGGCACACCCGAAAACCGCATCTTCTGGAAGATAACCCTGCCCATGATATCTCCCACCATCTCCTATCTCGTTATCACGGGCTTTATTGGAGCATTCAAGGCGTATAGCGATGCCGTCGCGCTCTTTGGAACAAAGCTTAACACCGCAGAGATGAATACCATCGTCGGCTACATCTATGATATGCTCTACGGCGACGGCGGAGGATATCCGTCATTTGCCTCTGCTGCAGCGATCATTCTCTTCTGTATCGTGCTCACTATCACCTGCATCAACCTGATCGTCAGCAAGAGGCACGTGACCTATGGAAAGTGAGGTGCAGACGATGAATGAATTAAAGCAAGTTAAAAAGCAAACTAAAATAGGAAGCACGATCAAAAGTGCTTTAACTTATATCGGGCTCTCTCTCTGGGCAATAGCAGTGCTTTTCCCGTTCTATTGGATGCTCCAGAACTCCCTTAAAAGCTTTTCCGAATACAACTCCGAGAACGTTCCGAAATTTTTTCCCGCAGTTTTAACACTTGAAAATTATATCACAGCGTTCACCGCAGTTCCGCTTGGCAAATACCTGCTCAATACACTGATATTCACAGTTGCAACGACCCTCATAATGCTGATTGTTATAGTGCTTGCGGCATTTGCCTTTGCAAGACTCGAATTCAAGGGTAAGAACCTCGCCTTTACACTGTTCTTGTCCCTTATGATGATACCTAACGAGCTCGTCATCATCACGAATTTCGTAACGGTAACCAATATGGATTTGAGAAATACGCTTCTCGGTCTTATACTGCCCTCGGTAACGTCGATTTTCTATCTTTACCTGCTTAAAGAAAACTTT
>CAZLIB010000063.1:0-6837 GCA_964559465.1 uncultured Lachnospiraceae bacterium | reverse complement strand
GGTCTGCAACCGTTGTGAGGAATAGGAGTTACGTCCTTGATCATTGTGATCTGAAGACCAACTGTTTCCAATGCACGGATTGCGGATTCACGTCCTGAACCGGGACCTTTTACAAACACTTCAACAGTTTTAAGTCCGTGTTCCATAGCAGCCTTACCTGCTGTCTCTGCTGCAGACTGAGCTGCAAAGGGAGTTGATTTTCTGGAACCCTTGAAACCAAGCTCACCTGCGGAAGCCCAAGAAATTGTGTTTCCGTTAACGTCGGTGATGGTTACAATAGTATTGTTGAAAGTTGCACTGATATGAGCCGCGCCTTTTTCAATATTTTTGCGTTCGCGGCGCTTTCTGACTACTTTTTTAACAGCCATCTTTATGCCACTCCTTTATTTCTTCTTGTTAGCGATTGTTTTTGCAGGACCCTTACGAGTTCTTGCATTTGTCTTTGTTCTCTGACCTCTAACGGGAAGACCTTTTCTATGTCTGATACCGCAGAAGCAGTTGATTTCGATCTTTCTCTTGATGTTCATAGCAACATCACGGCGAAGATCACCCTCTACTGTATAGTTGTTTTCGATCTCATCACGAAGCTTTGCAATCTCAGCTTCGGTAAGATCCTTTGCACGAGTGTCGGGATTGATGCCTGTCTTTGCAAGAATGTCATTTGCACTCTTGCGGCCGATACCGTAAATATAGGTAAGAGCGATTTCAACGCGTTTTGCGTTTGGAATATCAACACCAGCTATACGAGCCATTTCATTTCACCTCTTTAATTCGGTTATTTTTAGTGTGTGGTTTGTGATTAACCCTGTCTCTGTTTGTGCTTAGGGTTCTCACAGATTACCATGATTTTACCTTTTCTCTTGATGATCTTGCATTTTTCGCAGATCTTCTTTACGGATGGTTTAACTTTCATTGTACTACCATTCCTTTCTTTATATGGTTTTATTGGTTTTTATGAGTCACCCAACGGCTTTTGACCGTCAGCGTTTTTATTATTATTTTGCGCGCCAAGTGATGCGGCCCTTGTTAAGGTCGTAAACGGAAACCTCAATAGTCACCTTGTCACCGGGCAAAATTCTGATATAGTTCATTCTGAGCTTACCCGAAATATGAGCAGTTACGATATGCCCATTGGGAAGCTGAACCTTGAAGGTAGCGTTGGGAAGTGCTTCAACCACCGTACCTTCAAACTCAATTACATCATCTTTAGCCAAAGTATTTTTCCTCCTGAAATATTTGCTTTAAAAATCGTTATCAATAAGCGTTAATATCTCGACTCCCTCGGGAGTGATTGCGATAGTATTTTCATAATGAGCAGAAAGCGATCCGTCCGCGGTTTTCACCGTCCAGCCGTCAGGCAACACGATGACCTTTGCCGTGCCCATATTTATCATAGGCTCAATAGCAAGCGTCATACCGTTGCAAAGGCGAACTCCGCGTCCTGGCGTGCCGTAGTTGGGAACGTCGGGCTCCTCGTGAACGTTGCGTCCAATACCGTGCCCAATGAACTCTCTTACAACACCGTAGCCATAGGGACTTACCGATTCTGAAATTGCAGAACCGATATCACCTATGCGATTGCCCGCAGTTGCCATCTTCGCACCCGCAAAGAAGCTATCTCTCGTTGCCTTAATAAGCAGCTGCGCCTCCTCACTCACCTTCCCAACAGGAATGGTTCGTGCACTATCGCCGTGGAATCCGTTGATATAGGCTCCAACGTCGACCTTCACGATATCTCCCTCCTGTAAAAATCTCTTTGCAGACGGGATTCCGTGAATTACCTCATCATTAATACTTATGCAAGCCGATCCCGGAAATCCGTTGTATCCAAGGAAAGAGGGCTTGGCACCGCATTTCTCAATAAACGCTCTTATCGCATCATCAAGCTGCTTTGTGCTTATGCCGGGGCGAACGAGCTCACGGGCTACGAGCAATGTCTCGCCCGTGATGCGTCCTGCCTCTTTCATTGCATTAAGTTGCATTGAATTTTTGACTTGTATCATCTTTAAACCTCTGAAAGAGCCTTAAACACCAAAGCGGTTGTTTCGTCAACGCTTGCTTCGCTGCTCACGCACTTAAGGAGTCCTCTTTTCTCATAAAATGATTTAAGAGGCTCCGTCTGCTCGTGAAAGACTTCAAGTCTGTTTTTAACTGTTTCTGCAGAATCGTCACTTCTTATATAAAGCGGCTCTCCGCATTTGTCGCAAATATTATCCTTAAGGGGCTTTTTGTGATCAACGTGATACGAAGCTCCGCATCCCGTGCACAATCTGCGTCCGGCCATTCTCTCGATTATCACCTCGTCCGCAATCTCAAGCGAAAGAGCGCAGTCAATGTGAACTCCCATCGCTTCAAGCGCCTCTGCCTGAGGGATTGAGCGAGGAAAGCCATCGAGAATAAAACCGTTTTTGCAAGCCTCAGAGGAAAGTGTTTCCTTGATTATAGCGATAACCATCTCATCAGGCACAAAATTGCCTGCATCAATGAGGCTCTTTGCTCTTTTGCCAAGCTCAGTGCCTTCTTTTATCGCATTTCGAAGAATTGCTCCTGTAGAAACTGCAGGAATTCCCCATTTTTCTGATATTCTTTCGGATTGTGTGCCCTTACCCGCACCGGGAGCGCCCATCAAAATCAAATTCATACGAATTCCTCCGTTTAAAACGTCAGTTCGGCAATTAATCAAGGAAGCCTTTGTAGTTACGCATTGTGATCTGAGCCTCGATATCTCTGAATGTTTCGATTGCAACACCTACAACGATGAGCAACGAAGATCCACCGAATGCCAATGTTGCGAATGATCCACCGGAACTGATATTGATTATCATGGGAAGACCTGCAACAACGATAAGGAAGAATGCTCCTATCAAAGTAATACGGTTAAGAATTTTTGTAATATATTCTGCAGTGGGTCTGCCGGTACGGATACCGGGAACAGCGCCACCGTTGTTTTTGATGTTGTTTGCCACTTCAAGAGGATTGAAGGAAATCAAAACGTAGAAGTAAGAAAAAGCAACGATCAACACGATATAAAGGATCACGTAGATCCAGGATTCGGGGCCAAGCCATTTTTCTACCCAAACTCTGAAGCCGTTGTCCTCTGCAAAGAACGTTGCGATCGTTGCAGGAACTGATACGATGGAGCTTGCGAAGATGATGGGCATAACGCCTGTCATATTAAGCTTGATGGGAAGGTGTGTTCCCTGTCCGCCGTACATCTTGCGGCCTACTACTCTCTTTGCGTATTGAATGGGAATTCTTCTTTCTGAGTGTGTTACCCAAACTACGAGAAGTACCATACCGATCGTTACAGCGATCGAAAGTATACCGAGAAGGATACCTACAACAAGACCGTTGTCGTTGTAAACGACCATGCTCCACACCTGAGAAAGGAGATTGGGGACACGGCTGATAATGTTGAAGAACAAGATCATAGAAATGCCGTTACCGACACCCTTTGCATCAATAAGCTCAGCGAGCCACATAATGATAGCCGCGCCCGATACGTAGGAAGCAATAACAACGAGAGTATTAACTGTACCTGCAAAGCCATTGGAAGCCCACATGCCGCTCCAAGTGATGTACTCAGTGTTGAGCCAACCGTTGTTAGCAAGGAGAGCTGTGTAACCGTAAGCTGTAACAAGTGCGATAGCAACTGTTACGATACGAGTATACTGCTTGATCTTTTTCTGTCCCTCTTCTCCGTCCTTTGCAAGCTTACCGAGTGAGTTGGGGAATGCAACCGTGAGAAGCTGGATTACGATCGAAGATGTAATGTAGGGAGAAACAGAAAGTGCAAAAAGTGTTGCCTGTGACATTGCACCACCGGAAAGAATACTCATATATCCGAATATCGTTCCGCCGTATGTCGCGTTGAAGCTTGAAAGAATACCTTCAAGTACGTAGGGCACGGGAATCGCAGAGCCAACACGATATAAGAGGATTATAAGCAATGTGAAGAGGATCTTGTTCTGGATTTCCTGAATACCCCAAGCGTTCTTCAGCGTCTTAAACATCTTATACCACCTCTGTCTTTCCGCCTGCTGCTTCTATCTTTTCTTTAGCCGTTGCGGAAAAGATGTTTGCTTTTACAGTTAATGATTTTGTAAGCTCACCGTTGCCAAGAATCTTAACTCCGTCAAGTGTCTTGCGGATGATTTTCTTGTCAAGGAGTGCCTGTGTATCAACTACTGCACCGTCTTCAAAAACGTTAAGTGCGCTTACGTTAACGATAGCATAGTTTGTAGCAAATTTGTTGTGGAAGCCTCTTTTGGGAAGCTTTCTGTAAAGCGGGATCTGACCGCCTTCAAATCCGGGTCTTACACCGCCGCCTGAACGAGCGTTCTGACCCTTGTGTCCCTTACCTGCAGTCTTACCGTTACCGGAAGCAGGGCCGCGGCCCTTTCTGTATACGTTCTTTGTAGAACCTGCAGCGGGTGAAAGTTCATGAAGTTTCATATCTCTATTTCCTCCTTATACGTTTTCAACTTTAACAAGGTGGGAAATCACTTTGATCTTACCAGCCAAAACTGCGTTATCTTCATGAACGATGAAGTTACCGATCTTCTTAAGACCGAGAGATTCTGCAGTTGCCTTCTGGTTGGGAAGTGCTCCGATAAGGCTCTTTACGAGTGTTACTTTTTTCATTGTTCTACTCCTCCTTAGCCTTCAACCTGTTCAACGCTGAGTTCGCGAATCTTCGCTACTTCTTCAGCTGTACGGAGTGCCTTAAGACCTTCCATAGTTGCCTTAACAACGTTTGTGGGGTTGTTTGAGCGCAAGCACTTAGCACGAATGTTCTTAATACCTGCAAGCTCAAGCACCATTCTTACCTTACCGCCGGCGATGATACCGGTACCGGGAGCAGCGGGCTTAAGAAGCACCTTACCTGCGCCGAATACGCCTGTAACCTCGTGGGGGATTGTAGAACCCTTAAGGGAAACTTCAATCATATTTTTCTTTGCATCTTCAATACCCTTGCGGATTGCTTCAGGTACTTCAGCTGCCTTACCAAGTCCAACACCTACGTGTCCGTTTTCGTCACCTACAACCATAAGTGCCGCAAAACGAGCTATACGTCCACCTTTAACGGTCTTGGAAACACGGTTCAACGCAACGAGCTGTTCTCTGAGATCAAGCTCTGCGGGATTAATTTTGTTAGCCATGTTTTTTTCCTCTTTCTGATGTTCAAATAAATTTAATTGTTTTGAACAGTGTACAAACCGGACTAATCCAAAGTGGATTAGAACTTCAAGCCGCCCTCGCGAGCGCCTTCAGCCAATTCCGATACACGTCCGTGATAAAGATAGCCGCCTCTGTCGAATACAACTTCGGTGATACCCTTAGCATTTGCTCTTTCAGCGATTGTCTTACCAACCGCTCTTGCTGCAACCTTGTTGCCGCCGTTACCCTCGAAATCCTTTTCGAGTGTGGAAGCGGAAACGAGTGTTGTACCTGTAACATCGTCGATGATCTGTGCAACGATGTTAGCATTGGAACGGTAAACTGCCAAACGGGGGCGAGCTGCTGTTCCGGAGATCTTAGCTCTGACTCTTCTATGTCTCTTAAGACGAGCCTGATTTCTATCTTTTCTTGATACCATCTTGTTCCACTCCTTTCATTATTTACCGGTCTTACCGGCCTTACGGCGAATATATTCATCAGAGTATTTAACACCCTTGCCGTGGTAGGGTTCGGGAGGTCTCTTACTTCTGATAACCGCTGCGAGCTGACCAACTGCCTGCTTATCAGAGCCGCTTACGATGATCGTATTCGCATCGGGTGTTTCGATCTTAAGTCCTGCGGGCTGCTCAATGTGGATGGGGTGAGAGTAACCAAGGTTAAGAACAAGCTTTGTTCCCTGCATAGCTACCTTGTAACCAACACCGACAACCTCAAGCTTCTTGGAGTAACCTGTTGTTACACCAACAACCATGTTATTGAGAAGAGCTCTTGTAAGACCGTGAACGCTTCTGTCTTCTTTTTCGTCTGTGGGACGAGTAACAACGATCTCATTGCCGTTCTGAGTAATTGTCATGCGGCTGTTGAGCTGCTGTTCAAGTGTTCCCTTGGGACCCTTAACTGTTACGTAGTTGTTTTCACCAACTGTTACTGTAACGCCAGTGGGAACTGTAATAGGCATTCTACCAATTCTTGACATAACTATCTACCTCCTATTACCATACGAAGGCGATAATTTCGCCACCGATTTTCTGTGCTCTTGCCTTCTTATCTGTCATAAGACCCTTAGAAGTGGAAACGATAACCGTGCCAAGGCCGTTCATAACCTTGGGCATATCCTCGTAACCTGCATAGATTCTAAGACCGGGCTTAGAAACACGGCGAATTCCGCGAATAACCTTCTGCTTTGCAGGAGTATACTTAAGAGTTACTCTGATGATACCCTGCTTGCCATCCTCGATTACCTGATAGCCCTTAACGTAGCCCTCTTCAACGAGAATGTCTGCGATTGACTTTTTCATGTTAGATGCAGGAATGTCAACTGTTGCGTGCTTCGCATCGTTGGCATTTCTGATTCTTGTCAGCATATCTGCAATTACGTCTGACATTTGCATAATTTTTATCCTCCTTATATGCAAGTAAAATTGTTCTTGCTGCCAAACTGAGTTAGATCGGCGGCGTATCGGTGGTAAATGCTAAATTTTGCATTCCTGCCGATATGTTGGAGTTTATCCATCAACCCGCACTTGAAGCAAAGCTGCTCCAAGCGTGAGTTTTCAACTGTTTTTTTGCCGTATTACCAGCTTGCCTTTCTTACACCGGGAATCTCGCCCTTGTATGCGAGCTCACGGAAGCAGATACGGCAGATACCGAACTTGC